>NZ_DATAGQ010000213.1:0-21711 GCF_036263595.1 Geminicoccus sp.
CAAGGCGGCTGATCGCCCAAGGGCCGCCACTGCGGGTGCTGCAGCCGCAACTGCTGGCGCAGGCCTATGGACTGCCACCGTCCTTCCTATCGCATGGAGAAGCGGAACGGCAGGCCGTGGCTGCGGTGGGAGCCTGAGCCATGCTTGCCAACTCCTGGAACCTTCTCGTCGTGCTCGGCGGCGTAATGGCGCTCGGGATCTCGTTCGGCATCCTTTCGCCGTTCCTGGTCCTGCAGCGGCGGGCGTTGATCGGAGACGTCGTGGCCCATGCGGCCCTCCCGGGCACCGTGCTGGGCTTCCTGGGTGCAGCGGCGGCCGGGTTCGATCCGCGAAGCTCCTGGTGGCTGTGGGGCGGTGCGATCGGAACCGGCGCCCTGGCGATCGCGGCCCTTGGCGGCCTTGAGCGCCATGGGCGCCTGCGCCGGGACGCGGCGATGGCCGCGGTGCTGGCCACCGGATTCGGCCTTGGCACCGCCCTGTTGAGCCTCGTCCAGCAGGTCGCCCTGCCTGGCCGGGCCGGCCTTGGCGGGCTGCTCCTGGGGCAGGCCGCGTCGATGCAGGCTGTCGACCTGCTCGCCGCCTGGGCCGTCATGGCGGCCGTGCTGGTCGTGGTCGTGCTGCTCTGGAAGGAACTGCTCACGGTCACGTTCGACCCCCTGTTCGCCAAGGTGGCGGGCCTGGGAGGCGGCCGCCTCGAAATGATCCTGATGGCCCTGCTCCTGGTCGCGATCGCCACGGCCATGCGGAGCGTCGGCCTTGTTCTGCTCGTGGCCTTGCTGGTCCTGCCGGGCGTGACCGCACGGCTGCTCACCGACCGGATGACGCGGCTGGTGCCGCTGTCCGCCTTCATGGGAGCATTGGCGGCGCTCGGCGGTACGCTTGCCTCGACCCGCTTTGCCGACCTTCCGACCGGTGCTGCGACGGTGCTGGCGGCGGCAACCCTGTTTGCGATGGCACTGGCCGTTCGGCATGGTTGGCTTGATCGGGCGACAAGCTTGCCTGTGAGGCAGCTACCATGATGATCGACGAGGCGTTCTGGCAGCTGGATTTCCCCGCCATCATGGCCGCCAGCTTCGCGGCAGCGGCCTGTGCGCTGGTTGGCAGCCTGCTGGTGCTCCGGCGCGAGTCACTGGCGGGTGACGCGCTGTCGCACCTGGTGCTGCCAGGCATCGTGGTGGCCTGGGTCGTGACCGGGTCGCTCGCAGCCTGGGCGATGCTGGGTGGTGCACTTGCCGCGGCCCTGCTCGGAACCAGCCTGCTGGCGGCCCTTGGCAGGCATCGCCTGATCGGACCTGAAGCGGCCACCGGCATCGTCTTCACCACGATGTTCGCTGCCGGGGTGGTGATGTTGTCGCAATGGGTTGGACGACGCGTCCATCTTGATGTCGACCACGCACTGTACGGAAACCTGGAGGGCGTGGTGTGGCCGGACCTGACGAGCCTGGCTGGGCTGCTGAACATTGACGTGCTGGCGCAGGCACCTCGCCAGCTCCCTATGTTGGCTTCAGCGATCGTCGTCGTCGCAGCATTGCTCTGGATGCTGCGCAAGGAGATCGTGCTGGCCAGCTTCGATCCGGAGAATGCCGCGCTCCTGGGTGTCCCGCCAGGTCGGATCGACCGGCTGGTGGCGCTGCTCACGGCGACGGTGGTCGTGGCCTCGTTCGAATCGGTCGGCGCAATCCTGGTGGTGGCCCTGTTAATTTGCCCGGCTGCGACAGCCCGGCTCCTGACTGACCGCTACGGCCGGCAACTGCTGCTCGCGACCGCGATCGGCCTGGCTGACTGCTGGATCGGCTACCTGATCGCGGTCGCGGGACCGCCGATCCTCGGCTACGATCTGGCCCTGGGAGCCGCCGGCACGATCGCGTTCGTGTCCGGCTTGATGCTGGGGATTGTGCTGCTGGTGCAGCGAGCCATGGTATCGCCCGGTCGAGGCTCCGCCGGACCGGAAGGTTGGACAAGGGCAGGGACGTGATCGCGCGACGGCAGCAACTGGGAGATGCGGAACTGCAGGCGGCGGGCTTCGGGCAGGTTCGCCATGCGCATCGGACCGAGATCGCCGAGGACTATGTCGAGCTGGTGGCCGACCTGATCGATGCGAAGGGTGAGGCGCGGGCGGTCGATCTCGCCGAGCGCCTGGGCGTCAGCCAGGCTACCGTCACCACGCAGGTCTCCAAGCTCGTGCGGGAAGGCCTGCTGTCGTCGGAGCCCTATCGATCGGTGTTCCTGACGACGGCCGGACGCGATCTGGCCGAGGCATGCCGGCGCCGGCACCGGATCGTGCTGGCCTTCCTCGACGCGATCGGGGTTCCGCCCGAGGTCGCCCATGTCGACGCGGAGGGGATCGAACACCACGTCAGTGACCAGACCCTGGGCGCGCTGGAAATGGCCACGCGCCGTCTGACAGGGCAGGGATGATCAGTTTGCTCGACCGTCGTCGCTTCATCGCTGGATCCGCCAGCCTGGCCACGCTTGCTAGCTCCGGTGTCGGTGCAGCCGTTCTCTCCGCTGCTATCGGCGGTTCGCATCCGGCCGCGGCGCAGCGCGCGTTCCGGCTCTTCGACACGATGCGGTTCGACGGGAAGCCGGATGATCTTTCAGTCTGCGGCCTGGAGCCGCTGCGCACCGTCTATGTCGGTGATTTCTGGCCGGGCCGCGACCGTGACAAGCCGGATTTCGGCCACATCGAAGACGTCCTGGTGCCGAAGCTGGCCAAGCACAATTACGAACGGCTCGTGCTCGACATCGAGCACTGGGAGGCTGATCAGGTCGACGATCTCGTGGAGATCGTGAACCTCATGCGCAAGCTGATGCCAGGCACCCGCTTCGGCTATTACTCACTGGTGCCTGTGCGGGACTACTGGGCATTCCAGCCGGGCAAGGAGGGGCGGTTGATCGTCTATGCCGAGCAGAACCGGCGCTGGTCGAAGCTCGCCGACGCCGTCGACGACCTCTATCCGACGCTCTACGCATTCTACAAGGACCGGGAAGGCTGGGTGAGGATGGCCGACGGCACGGTCGCGGCCGCCAAGGCGATCGGCAAGCCGATCTATCCCTATCTCTGGCCGCAATATCACGACAAGAACAAGAAGATCGCCCGCGAGATCATCGAGGGCGACTTCTGGCTGCAGCAGCTGGATAAGGTCTACGATCTCGGCTGCGACGGTGCCGTGATCTGGGGCAGCCTGGCGGGTGGGCGGACGCCGGATGGAAAGATCGCGCGGCTGCCATGGGACCCGGACGCACCTTGGTGGGTGCAGACCCAGGCGTTCGCGCGGGAAAAGGATATCGCGAAGGCAGGCTGCCGGTGACCAACTACCAACTCGATCGCGCCATGCTGGATTGGCTCGCCGAGGGCGAGCGTATCGCGGCCACGCCCGAGGGCGCTTCGTTCGACGAGATCCGCGAAGGCTATCGCCGCGCCTGCCGACATTTTGCAGCCCCTCATCCAGCCGGGCTCTCCAGCGAGGACTGGGCATTCGCGGGCGTGCCCTGCCGGATCTACCGGCCGGCCCGGTCGAGCGGCGCCTGCATCGTCTGGTTCCATGGCGGTGGGTGGGTGGTGGGCGATCTCGAGACGCATGACAGCGTCGTCGCGGATCTGGCCGATGGTGCCGGCTGCGTTGCCGTCGCGGTCGAATATCGCCTGGCGCCCGAGCACCCCTTCCCGGCAGCCTTCGACGACGCGCTGGCCGTGTTCCGGGCGGTGCGCGACGAAGCGTCGGGGCTGGGCATCGACCGGGAGCGGATCCTGCTGGCCGGCGACAGCGCAGGGGGCAACCTTGCCGCTGCCGTGACGCAGGCATTGCGGGATGCGGGCGAGCCGGGACCGGCAGGCCAACTGCTGGTCTACCCCGCGCTCTCCAGCGATCAGACGCTGCCATCGCGAATCGAGATGCATGATGCTCCCGGTCTGACCACGGTCGATATGCTGCACTATCTCGAGACCTATCTTGGGCGCACCGCTGACGAGAGCGACCGCGACGATCCGCGCCTGTTCCCGGGTGACGCGCCAGCACTGCCAGGCCTGCCGCCTGTGTTCATGACGGCTGCGGAGTACGACCCGCTCGCCTCCGACGTGTCGGCGTTTGCAGGCAGGTTGCGCTCCGCGCGCGTGCCGGTGGACGCGGTGGTCGAGGCCGGTCTGCCGCACGCCTGGCTGCGCGCGCGCCATCATGCGGCACCGGCCGCCGCTGCCTTCGAGCGACTGGTGACGGCGGCGCGACGGCTGGGCGCGGCCGGAACCGGCGAAACCGGCAGTACGTTCAGTGCCGGACAAGCCGGAGGACTCGACATGGCCGATATCACCTACGAGATCGTGCAGCACGATCATGGCTGGGCCTACAAGCTCGGTGACAGCTTTTCCGAGACCTACAATACCCACGACGAGGCCCGCCGCGCTGCGGAGGACGCGGCTGTCCGGCAGGAGCAGGCCGGCGACGACGAGGTCATCGAGTACCAGGATGCCGATGGGAAGTGGCATCAGGAGAAGGCGGGGGGCGGGGACCGGCCGACCACCCACGTGAAGGGGTGACCGAGACACGCCGATGGCCGCCGCTTGTCTTGGAGCGCGGCGGGCAGTAATGGGCGCGCATGTGACCCGCGGGGTGCCGGCCTTGCTGCCGGCTGAGACGCACGAGCGAACCCGAGGAACCTGATCCGGATCATGCCGGCGTAGGGAATGGGCAGCCGCCGCGACAGGACCGGCCATGCGCACCTTCCCTTCGTATGGAGGGAAGAATGAAGCGCAAGCTCGCCGCCACCGTCCTTGGTTCGATGACGATCATGTCCGGCGTCCAGGCCAAGCCGGTGCTCGACGTCTATACCTACTCGTCCTTCACCAGCGAATGGGGGCCCGGCCCCGAGCTTGAGAGGCGCTTCGAGGCGAGTTGCGGCTGTGACCTCGTCTGGACCTCCGTGGATGACGGCGTCGCCATCCTGTCCCGGCTGAAGCTCGAAGGAGCATCTTCCAAGGCGGACGTGGTGCTCGGGCTGGACAGCAGCCTGACAGCCGAAGCGAAGGATGGCGGCTTCGTGGCACCGCATGGCCAGGACCTGAGCGGGCTTACTTTGCCGGTAATGTATGACGATCCGTCGTTCGTTCCCTACGACTGGGGCTACTTTGCCTTCGTGTACGATCGCACCCGGTTGCCGAACCCGCCGAAGAGCCTGGCCGAACTGGCTGATGCCCCGCCCGATCTGACGGTCGTTATCCAAGATCCGCGGACGAGCACCCCAGGTCTGGGCCTGCTGCTCTGGGTGAAGGCCGTTCATGGCGAGGATGCCAGGGCCTACTGGGAGAAGCTGGCCCCGCACATCCTGACGGTGACGTCGGGATGGAGCGAGGCCTACGACCTGTTTTTGAAGGGCGAGGCGTCCATGGTCCTCAGCTACACGACCTCGCCCGCCTACCACATGGTTGCCGAGAGCAAGGACGACATCCAGGCGGCACCGTTCACGGACGGCCACTATCTGCAGGTCGAGGTGGCGGCCTTGGCGAAGAACGCCCAGGAGCCGGAGCTCGCCAAGCGCTTCCTGCAGTTCCTCCTCTCGTCGGACGCCCAGTCGATCCTGCCGACCACCAACTGGATGTATCCCGCCAAGTCGGACGGCGTGGAACTGCCCGAAGAGTTCAGCCGGCTGATCCAGCCGGGCAAGGCGCTCCTCACCAATGCCGAGACGGTGCGGGTCAACCGCGCTGCATGGGTGGACGAGTGGTTCGCCGCACTGGGACGCTGATCGGCAACGTCACCGCGCTTCTGGTCGGCCTCACGCTGTTCCTGCCGATCCTGGCGCTCCTGGCGACGGGACTGCAGGAGGCGGGACAGGGCGGACGATGGCTGGACGGGCGAACGCTCCTCACCCTTCGCTTCACCTTGGTGCAGGCTACCCTGTCGGCACTACTGGCGGTGCTGCCGGCGGTACTGGTTGCACGGGCCCTGGTGCGGCGCTCCTTTCCTGGTCGCGATCTGCTCGAGCGCTTGCTGGCCCTGCCGGTTCTGGTGCCTGCCCTTGTGGCAGGAAGCGCGCTGCTCGTGCTGTTCGGCCGGCGCGGTTGGGTCGCCGAGCTGTTCGGCATGCTCGGGATCCCCTGGCCGTCGATCTATGGCCTGACGGGCATCCTGATCGGCCACGTCTTCCTCAACTTGCCACTCGCGGTGCGCATCCTGGCTCCTGCCTGGCGCGCCGTGCCGGCGGAACAGTGGCGGCTGGCCCGACAGCTTGGCCTGGGGGATCTAGCCCGCTTCCGGCTGATCGAGTGGCCGGCCCTGGCGCCGCGCATCGCGCGTGCGCTCGGCATCGTATTCATGCTCTGCTTCACGAGCTTCGCCCTGCCGATGACGCTTGGTGGCGGGCCAGCCGGAACAACCATGGAGGTCGCGATCTACGAGGCGCTGAGGGTCGATGCGGACCTGGTGCGCGTGGCCGTGCTGGCGCTGCTGCAGATCGCGCTGTGCAGCGTGCTCGTTGGCATTGGGCTGGGCGTGCGGACCATCCGCAGTGGTGTGTCGACGGGAGCGCCACCGAAGCTGCGGGTCGAGGATGGTCTGCTCGCAAAAGCGCTGGATGGTCTCGTATTGGCAGCCGCCCTGCTGTTCCTCGGTGCGCCGCTGCTGGCCCTCCTGCTGGAGGCAGCGGGTGGGCCCTGGTGGAAGGTGCTGAGCGCGCCGATGTTCCTGGTGGCCCTGCGCAACAGCGTGGTGGTGGCGCTGGCGGCGGCACTGATCTCCCTGGTGGCGGGAAGCCTGCTCGTGCTGGGTGCGCGCGGCCGGGCCGGGTTCTTGATGCGGGCCGGGGAATATGTCGGCTCGATCCCGCTGGTGACCCCGGCCCTGGCCCTGGGTGCCGGCCTGTTCTTGTTGCTGCGGCGCGTGGTCGACCCTGCCGAGGTGGCGCTGCCGGCGATTGCGCTGGCCAACGGCCTGATGGGGCTGCCCTATGTTGTCGCCATCCTCGGACCTGAGGTGGCGAGGCGCGAGATGGAGCATGGCAGGCTGTGCCGGGCGCTCGGGATCGGCGGCGCCACGCGATGGCGGCTGATCGACCTGCCGACCCTCCTTCCCGTGGCCGGACTGGCCGGTGGCCTGGTGGCTGCCTTCTCGCTGGGCGACTTCGGGGTGGTGGCGCTGTTTGGTGCGGACGAGGCGAGGACGCTGCCCATGCACCTGCACCTTCAGGCTGGCTCGTATCGCTCCGCCGATGCGGCCGTCACCGCTGTTGTGCTGGTGGTGCTGGCCGCGGGCCTGATGTGGGCCGTCGAACGGGGGCTGGCGCATGCTGTGCGTCGATGACGTCCGCTTCCGGCACGAGGGCACGGAGTTCCACTACGAGCTGTACGTCCCCAAGGGATCGATCACGGCACTGATCGGTCCGTCCGGTGGCGGCAAGTCGACCCTGCTCGACCTCATCGCCGGCTTCCTGGACCCGACGAGCGGCCGGATTACGATTGATGGACAGGACGTGACGAGCGTGCCGCCGGCGCTGCGCCCGGTCACGAGCCTGTTCCAGGACCACAACCTGTTCGGCCACTTTGACGTTTTCACCAACGTCGCCCTCGGGATCCGCCCCAATGCCCGACTCTCCGCATCCGAGCGAAGCATGGTGAACGACTCGCTGGCGAGACTGGGAATCGGGGCGCTTGGCAGCCGGCGACCGTACGAGCTGAGCGGCGGCGAGCGCCAGCGGGCGGCCCTGGCGCGCTGCCTCGTACGCAAGCGACCGCTGCTGCTGCTCGACGAGCCGTTCGCGGCGCTTGGCCCGGCCATGCGCCGGGACTTCCTGGATCTGGTGGACGAACTGCGCCGGGAGGAGGCGTTGACCGTCGTCCTGGTCACCCATCAGCCGGAGGACGCAGCCAGGATCGCGGACCGGCTGGCCGTCCTGGCGGGCGGGACGATCATCGCAGTTGGCCCGCGCGCAGAGATCATGGCCAACCCGCCCGCCATCCTTGCGGAGTATCTGGGCTGATCAGCCGATCGGCCGGGTCTCGCCCACAGCCATGATGCCTCCCCATGCATCGCCCAGTCCCGCCGTGGCGATGGCGTCGCGGAAGCGCATGGGTGGCTCGAATGGTGGCTCATCCGTGAGGCGCACCACGCCCCAGTGCATGCCGATCGCCTGGCGCGCCTGGAACAGCTGGCCGATCTGCACTGCCTCTTCCGGCGTGCAGTGCGAAGCCTGCATCAACTTGCGCGGCTCGTAGGCGCCAATCGGGAGCAGGGCTAGGTCGACCGGCCCGTACAGGGGGCCGATCTCGCCAAACACTGGCCCGAACGTGGTGTCACCTGCGAAATAGATGCGCTTGGACGGGGTCGTGAGGATGAAGCCGCCCCATAAGGACTCGTTGCGGTCCCAAAGCGTTCGGGCGGAAAAGTGGATGGACGGTATGCTCGTGATGCCAAGGCCCGCCAATTCCGTCTGCCCGTGCCAGTCGAGTTCCACGACACGCGCAAAACGGCTGGTGTCGACATAGCCAGCCACCTTCAGCGGGCAGATCAGGACCGCGTTGGGCCCGAGCGGCAGGCGCTCGAGCGTCGGCCGGTCCAGGTGGTCGTAGTGATTGTGCGAGAGGATCAGTACGTCGAGTGGCGGGAGATCCTCCACGGCGAGCGAGACAGGCGCGAACCTCTTGGGGCCGAACGGTGGCACCGGCGAAGCGTACTCGGATAAGAAAGGATCCGTGGCAATCCAGAGGCCGTTCAGCCGCATCAGGAAGCCGGCATGTCCGAGCCAAGTGACGAGATCGCCATCTCTGGCCGCCGTCAGCGTGGCCTTTGCCGTCGAGGTTGGGACAACATGGCCGCCGGGAAGATCGACGACATCTCGCCGCGAGAGGCCCCGCCACATGAATGCCCACCACTCTCCGCGGTCACCCGCACGTTCGGGGCTGCCAGGAGGATTGCGGAACCCGCCTTCGACATGATGCCAGGGCATGGATGGAATGTGCCTCGGTTCGGTCGGACCCGCGCAGCCGGCGAGCAGGACGGGTGCGCCAGCCAGGACGGACAGGACGTCGCGACGTGTCTTGATGGTCATCGTCTTCAGATGCGTTGTCATCCCCATTACGTCCAGGACGGATTGTCGGATCAGCCGGAGCTTGTCTTGAAACCATCGCAAGAGGGGTCTAACCACGACATGCAGACGATGAGACCCGAGCATCGGAGGAGCGTGCCGCAACCGCGCAGACCTTCAGTCCCAGGCGCTTCGCATCGGTCGCGGAGAATGCCCACCTCGCAGCGTCGGCCTTTCCGGCGCTTGTTCTCAACGCCGACTTCCAGCCGCTGAGCTGGTATCCTCTTTCGGTGTGGAGCTGGCAGGATACGATCCGTGCCATGTTCCTGGACCGTGTTTCGGTCCTTTCCCACTACGACCGGGTCATCCGCTCGCCCGGCCAGGAACTGCAACTGCCGAGCGTTGTGGCCCTCAAGCAGTACGTGCCCCAGGAACGTCGGCCGCCCTTCACCAGGTTCAACCTGTTCCTGCGTGACAGGTTCACCTGCCAGTACTGCGCTACGACTGCGCCCACCCAGGAACTGACCTTCGACCATGTCATCCCGCGCTCGCGCGGCGGCCGGACATCGTGGGACAACATTGCCACCGCCTGCACACGCTGCAACCTGCGCAAAGGCAGTTGCCTGCCGCATGAGTGCGGGATGCATCCGATGGCGAAGCCGCACCAGCCGACGGCGCACCAACTACGACTGAACGGCCGACAGTTCCCGCCGAACTACCTGCACCAGAGTTGGCGCGACTTCCTTTACTGGGATTCTGAACTGGAGCCTTGAAGCGCGGGTTCGTGCCGTTCTTTGCTTGATCGGGCCTAGCCAACTAACTGGTGCCTGCGCATACTACAAGCCGACGGCTCATGAAGAATGCCGCGACGGATCAGGGAGTTGTAGGCCATGCGCATGACCAGCGCCCTCTTGGGCGCCACCGCTCTACTTGCGCTTTCGGTGGGCCACGCGTCCGCCGAAGGGCAGGTGAAGTGGAATGATGACGACACCGTCACCATCCAGCTCGGCGAGGAGTACGACAACCAAGCGATTACCGTTCCACGTTCGCAGCTCGGCTCCATCTTCGGGCCGGACCAGAAGCCCTACGAGGGCGTGACGCTCAATATCACCGTCAATAGCGGCGGGCCGCGCGGCGGTATTTCCGGGCCGCTCTTCACGTTCCGGCCGATCTGGGAAGAGTTGTCCGGCGGCAAGGTGAACATCGTCGAACTGCCGTTCGGCGAGCACTACACCAAGATGATGCTCGACCTGCGCAACGGTACCGGCCAGTATGACGCGTTCATGGTGGGTGCGTTCTGGTACGGGGACATCGCGCCCTCTGGGCTCGCCTACCAGATCGACGACCTGATGGCGTCGGGCGAGTACCCGCAGTGGACCTACGACGCGATGCCGCCCAGCCTGAAGACGCTGCACCAGTGGGAAGGCAAGTCCTTCGGCATCCTGAACGATGCGGATGGCCAAGTTCTGTACTATCGCAAGAGCGTGCTCGAGAATCGGGAGCACCAGGCGGCATTCAAGAGCGAGTACGGCTACGACATGCCGGTGCCGCCCAAGACCTGGCAGCAGCTGCTCGACATCGCGAAGTTCTTCAACGGCAAGAACTGGGACGGCACCGATGGCGAGCCCGACAATGGCGCCGTGCTGCACCTGAAGGTCGGCGAGCAGGGGCACTACCACTTCCAGACTCTGTCCGCCTCGTTCGCGATGACGCCCGGCGACAAGCTCGACCGGTACCACAACGTGTACTGGTTCGACCCGACCGACATGAAGCCGCTGATCAACAGCCCAGGCCACGTCAAGGCCCTGGAGTTCCTGCAGGAACTGCACAAGACGGGGCCGGCGGCGCAGGTCGGTTGGTCGCTCGGCGAGGCGTGGGACTATTTCCTGCGTGGCAAGGCCGTGTTCGCCTATTCTTGGGGTGACCTCGGTGCGCTCTGCCAGGACGAGAGCCGCTCGAAGGTGCAGGGCGACTGCGCGTCGGCCATGATTCCCTCATCGAACGAATATTACGACCACGAGACCAAGCAGTTCGTGAAGACCGACAATCCGCGGCCGATCGGCAATACGGTCGGTGGATCGTGGCACGGCGTCATCTCAAACTTCTCCGCCAATCCCGAGGCGACCTATTCGTTCCTGTCGCTGATGGCGATGGAGCCGGTCAGCAAGATGATGGCGATGTATGGCTGGGACGGCGTCGATCCCGGCTACAGCTACCAGTTCCTCGCCGAGGACGGAGGCACTGCCAAGATCGAGGACTACGAGAAGGCCGGCTGGAACGCGAACGACGCGAGGGCCTACACGCACGCCTATCACCAGACCTTCTACGCACCGGTGAGCCTGCCCTACCTGCGGATCCCGGGGACGTTCGAATACTGGGACATCCTCGACAAGAACCTGTCCTCGACCATGTCCGGATCGAAGGCGGCCCAGCAGGCCCTGGACGACACGGCCGCCGCCTGGGAGCAGGTGACCGACCGGATTGGCCGCGAGAAGCAGCTCGCCGACTACAAGGCGGCCATCGGCTATCAGGACTGACCTCGAGCTTCGTCCTCATCGGGCTGCAAGGGCGGCCCGGTGAGGCGACCTGCCTGGAACGGTCAGCTGGAGCCGATGCATGCGCTGGACGAGCCGCGTCCGATTTCTGTTCCTGGCACCTGCCGTCGTGTGGGTGCTGCTCTTCACGATCTTCCCGCTCGGGTACTCGCTGTTCATCGCGTTCAACAAGATCGAGCAGACCGTCAAGGTCGAGCGCGTGAAGGAGCCTGTGCTGGATGCGGCCGGCCAGCCGGTGCTAGATTCGAAGGGACAGCCGCGCACGAAGAACGTGGTGATCAAGAACTCGGTCATGACAACGGAGTTCGTCGGCCTCACTAACTTCAAGCGCTTGTTCAACGACCCACAGCTCGTCGAAGCGATCAAGGTGACGCTCGTCTTCGTGCTGATCGCAGTCCCGATCGAACTGGTCCTGGGCTTCGCGCTGGCCTTGCTGTTCAACCGACCGATCCTCGGCCGCTCGGCGTTGCGCGCGATCATGATCCTGCCGATCTTCGCGACGCCGATTGCTATGGGCTATTCGTTCTTCACGATCTTCTACGAAGAAGGCGGGCCGCTGTCGTTCACCGGGATACCCTGGCTCTCGAACCCGAACTGGGCGCTGTTCTCCGTGGCGGTCGTCGACATCTGGCAGTGGACGCCGTTCTGCTTCCTCGTGTTCCTGGCTGCCCTGCAAGGATTGCCCGATGAACTGCTGGAAGCGGCACGCATCGACGGGGCGTCGGCCAAGGATCTGCTGTTCCGCATCATCCTGCCCATGCTGCAGCCGACCATCATCATCGTGCTGCTCTTGCGGCTGGCCGAGGCGGTGAAGCTGTTCGATATCCCGTTCGCCCTGACCGGGGGCGGACCGGGGGTCGCCACACAATCCTATTCCTTCCTGGCGTTCCGTACGGGCCTGCGGTTCTTCGATCTCGGCTATGCCAGCGCAATGGCCTATGGGTTGCTTGCCGTCGTCATGGTCGTGGTCCTGTTCTTCTTCCGGAGGCTCAGGCAAAGCTATGGGTGAGCGTGGAGCGGCAGCTCAGCTGCGCTGGGCCATCTTCTCGATCCTTGCGATCGCAGTCACGATGGCCTTCCTCTTCCCGATCTACTGGTCGTTTTCCCAGTCGCTGCGCAACCCGCTCGATACGTTTACGGTCGCCGGTTTCGGAATTCCCTGGATCAACTTCAACCCGACGCTTGGCAACTGGATCGATCAGGTCAGCACGCCCGAGACGACCAGGGCGCTGTACAACAGCACGATCATCTCGATCTGCGCGGCGGTCCTCGCACTGATCCTCGGTACACCCGCGGCCTACGCCATCGCTCGCTTCGAGTTCAGGACCTGGAAGAATACCGACATCACCATCTGGTTCCTGTCGCAACGGATCCTGCCGCCGGTGGCCACGATCATCCCATTCTACCTGATCATGCGCTACCTCAACCTGCTCGACACGCATCTGGCGCTGATCCTGATCAACGCGACCTTCGTGCTGCCGTTCGTCGTGGTGATCCTGCGGCAGACCTTCCTGGAGCTGCCGGTCGAGCTGGAAGAGTCCGCCCTGGTCGATGGCGCCGACCACTGGATGGCCTTCTGGCGGATCGCCCTGCCGCTGGCAGCACCTACCATGGCCGCGACCGGCCTTATCATATTCGCCTTCAGCTGGAATGAGTTCCTGTTTGCGGTCGCTATCGGCAGCCAATCGGTCATCACGGTACCGGTGCATATCGCGGGTGCCGTCGACACGCGCGGGGTCCAGTTCTGGTTCATGGGCGTGCGAGCGATGGTGGCGATCGTGCCGCCAGTCCTCATCGCATTGATCGCTCAACGATATATCGTGCGAGGACTGACGCTGGGTGCCGTCAAGGGCTGAGCCGGATGCTTGACGGGCGAGAATCCATCTCTAACATTTTGTCGATCAAAGAAGAAACGATCCACGAGATCGACTTAAACTAATCAGGGATGATGTCGGCCGACGATCGGTCGGCACTCGTAGCGGTGGCTCGTCGTCACATCCGTCATTCGGATGTGACTTCTCAATCGTGCCGTCCGCTTGCAACCGAGGGGAGGCTGGTAGATGTTCTACGTGCCGAAGAATGCGATCTATAAGAGGATCGATCGGCGGAAGTTCCTTGAGCTTGGCGGCGGCGCTGCCACGGCGCTTGGTGCCGGCTCGGTCGCGGTCGGGTTGAGCTCTGTCGTCACTCGGAACCCGGTGCAGGCCGCGTCGTCCGATGACGCCAAATGGAAGCAGTATTCCGGCACGAAGCTCGTGTTCATGAGCGAGAACACGCCGCCGTCCTTCGCGATCCGGGACAACCTCAAGCCGTTCTACGACCTGACCGGCATCGAAGTTGAAATCCTGACGGACGACCTGCCGGTGGTGCAGCAGAAGGTCGGCATCGACCTTCGCGGCGGCAAGGCCGATTTCCAGCTGAACTACGTGCAGGACAAGCCGATCGGAGCCCCGTTCGCGGACTTCTACGCTAACCTGGACCAGTATGCGAAGGACGACACGCTTCCGCAGGATCCGGACGGAACCAGCGCCGACGCATGGTTCGAGAACTTCCTCGACGCCTGCGGGACCATGTACACCCGCGAGCGGTTGATCGCGTTCCCCTATGACTGCGCAGTTGCCTGCACCTTTTACCGCCAGGACCTGTTCGAGAAGCACAGCGCCGACTTCGAGAAGGAGTATGGCTACCGGATGGAGTTCACGAAGGACTCCACATGGAAGAACGTCTACGAGTTCGCCGAGTTCTTCAAGAAGCTGCGCGCTGCAGGACAGGACGTTCCCTATGGCTATGCGCAGCATCAAGGCTCCTTTGCCTGGACGACGCAACTCGACATCCAGCGCATGATGTTCGCGCATGGCCGCTGGACCGAGTTCGACGTCGACGACAAGCTCGGCTCCAAGACGCCGGGGCCGACCAAGTGGGGCGACGAGGCCTCGGTGTTCCTGATGCAGAAGTTCAAGGAACAGGCCGATGTCAGCCATCCCGACAATCTGGCGAACGCTACCCTGCAGTTGAACACGGTCTATCAGGCCGGTCAGATCGCCATGCAGGTCCAGTACCACGAGTTCGCGGCCAGCATCGAAGACGAGAACACCAGCAAGGCGGCAGGCGGCAAGACCGCCTATGCGCCCTGCCCGAAGGGCGAGGCCAGCTGGATCAAGAATGGCGGCGAAGCAGTCAACGGCACCAATTGCGGCATCGGTGGCATCGGCATCAACAACAATGCCTCTGAAGACCTGAAGCGGGCGGCCTACCTCTTCTCGCTCTGGTCGACCTCCAAAGACACCCAGTACAGCGTGCTCAAGGGCGTGGGCGGCACGCCGACCCGCAAGGCGGTGATGGGAATGCCGGGCGTGGCCGAGGCGCGCAAGCGCCCGTCGACCATGCCGAACGCGCTCACGTTCGATGCAGTCTACGACTACGGCATCAAGGATCCGCACTTCGTGCTCGGTCCAAAGATTCCGGAGGCCAACGAGTACTACCAGATCATCCTGACCGAGGTGCAGCGCTGCCTGTCCGGTCAGACCGACGCCGGCGAGGCCTGCGAGGCCATCCGCAGCCAAGTCGACGATCTGCACGACCTCTGACTTGTCCATGTCCGCCGGCCCAACAGCCGGCGGACTGCTTTGGGAGCAGGCATGGCCAGCCAAGTCCTACCCGGCGGCGGAACGATGAGCCGGAACATCCCGGGCGGGATCAATCCCGTCGGGACGATGCCGGGGTTCGTCACGCGCAATGGCGTCACCGTGCTGGAAGGAGAGCCGGCCATCCGGAACCGTGAGCCTGTACGCCGGCACTATCTCTACATGATGCTGCCCGCGATCATCGTGCTGGCGGCAATCTCGCTCTATCCATTCTTCTGGCTCTTGTGGATGAGCCTGCACGACGTCGACGTCGGTGCCGGCGGCGGCGCCGACAAGTGGATGGGCCTGCGCAATTTCGAGCGCCTGTTCACGCGGGATGCGAAGTTCTCGAACGGCTGGCTGTTGCTGATCCAGTACAGCGCCATGTGCCTGTTCTTCGAGGTCCTGATCGGCGTGCTGCTCGCCGTGCTCCTGAACAGGTCGCGCTACGAAAAGGTGCTCGTCACCATTTTCCTGATGCCGATGATGGTGGCTCCCGCCATTGCCGGCCTTGTCTGGTACTATCTCTATAACAGCACGTTCGGCTGGTACCATTGGTTCATGCGGAGCGTAGGGATCCTGGGAGAGACCTCGATCCTCGGTTCGCCTAGCACTGCAATGATCGGCCTGGTCCTGGTCGACATCTGGCAATGGACGCCGCTGATCACCCTGATCACGCTGGCCGGTCTCAAGCGGGTTCCGCGTGACCAGCTTGAAGCGAACATGGTCGACGGGGCAGGGGAGTTCCGGAACTTCTTCCAGGTCGTGCTGCCCAATCTCTATCCGTTCCTGCTGATCGGCATCCTGCTGCGATTCATGGACAATTTCCGCTTCATCGACTCGGTCCTGATCCTGACCGGCGGCGGGCCGGCGGATGCCACGAAGATCCTGCCGGTCTACCTGTTTGAAGTGTCGTTCCAGTTCTTCAAGCTCGGCCGGGGCGCCGCCATCGCGCTGACCTTGCTGGTCGTCACGATCATCCTCGGCATGATCCTGGTGAAGATCTTCGATGCGCCGGCTGCGCGCAACGTTGGCCGGACGGAGGGCTGAGGCATGGCCTCGAAGGATGTCGTCGAATATCGTTCGCCTGTAAGGCGCGTGGTGGACGTGGTGGTGGTGGCGTTCCTCGCAGTCTACCTGCTCTGGACGCTCCTGCCGATCTTCATCATGTTCGTATCCTCGCTGAAGGACCTGCTTCAGGCATTCCAGTTGCCGGCTGTCGGTGACTGGAGCGGGATCAGCCTGTTCTTCGACTTCGATCCCACCTTCAAGCATTATACGAGCCTGTTCTTCGACCTGAACTTCGGCGTCTACTTCTTCAACAGCGTGGCGGCTGCCCTGGGCTCGGCCCTGGTGTCGGTCGTTCTCGGCGCCACCTGCGCCTATGCGCTGTCCCGGACGGACTTCCGTGGCAAGCAGGACCTGTTCTTCTGGATCATCAGCACCCGAATGGCACCGGTCGTGGCCGTCATGGTGCCGCTCTACGCGATCTTCCGCTCGCTCGAACTGGTGGGTTCGCTCTGGGGCCTGATCCTAGCCTACACGACCTTCAACCTTCCGTTCGCGATCTGGATCCTCAAAGGGTTCTTCGACAACGTGCCTTACGCGATCGAGGAGGCGCAGATGGTCGACGGTGCCACCCGCATGCAGGCCTTCAGGTCGATCCTTCCGCTCGTGGCGCCCGGCATCGGCGCGTTCCTGGTGTTGTGCGTCCTGTTCGCCTGGAACGACTTCCTGTTCGCGTCGATCATCGGTTCGGGCGGTGCGAAGACACTACCGGTCGCTACCAAGGAACTGGTGCAGCCGCAGAACATCCAGTGGGGCAGCATCATGGCGGCTGGCGTGGTCACCACGCTGCCGATGATGTTCCTGGGTCTTCTGATCCGCCGCTACCTGGTTGCCGGCCTCACCATGGGAGCAGTTCGCGAATGACCTTCGATAGCAGCCAGACCGTGAGCATGGGGATGTCGTCATGGCGTCGGTGAGCGTCGACCGGGTCTGGAAATACTACGGCTCGACCGCGGCGGTGAAGGAACTGGCACTGGAGGTTGCGGACGGGGAGTTCGTCGCCGTGCTCGGTCCATCGGGGTGCGGCAAGTCGTCGACACTGCGCATGCTGGCGGGCCTGGAGCATATCAGCGCCGGCGAGATCCGCTTCGGTAGCAAGCGGGTCAACGACCTCCCGCCGCGTGACCGCGACATTGCCATGGTGTTCGAGAACTACGCGCTCTATCCGCACAAGACCGTGTTCGACAACATGGCGAACCCGCTGAAGCTGCGTGGCGTCGAGCGCTCGGTGATCGAGGACCGGGTCAAGAAGGCAGCGGCCATCCTGGAGATCGGTCATTTGCTGGAACGCCGGCCGGGCGAGCTGTCCGGCGGGCAGAAGCAGCGCACTGCCATCGGGCGTGCCATTGTCCGTGAACCCGCCCTGTTCCTGTTCGACGAACCGATCGCGCATCTGGACGCGAAGCTTCGTGCGCACATGCGCGGCGAGCTCAAGCTGATGCAGCGCAAGCTTGGGACCACCATGATCTATGTGACCCACGATCAGATGGAGGCCCTCTCGATGGCCGATCGGATCGCGGTCATGAACGATGGTGTCCTGCAGCAGGTCGGCACGCCCCAGCAGATCTACAATCATCCGGTTAATGCTTGGGTGGCTGGCTTCGTCGGCGAGCCGCCGATCAACTTCCTGGACGGTCACTTGGCCGAGGTGGGCGGCCGGCTGCACTTCACCCATGGCAGCTTCCAGCTTCCCCTCATGCCGGAGCAGGAGGAGATCGTCCGCTCAGGCTATCGCGGCGACAAGGTGCGCATGGGTGTGCGGCCGGACCAGGTGACGATCACGACCGAACCGAGGTCGGGTGCCTTCCAGGGACGCATCCTGGTGACCGAGCCGATCGGCGGCGACATGCTCGTCGACGTCTCGCTCGGTGGCGACAAGGTGCTGGTCAAGACCAGCCCTGATTTTGAGGGGGCGATGGACCAGCCATGCTACTTGACCCTGGACCGGGGCCGGTGGCACCTGTTCGGCAATGACGACGGGGTGGCTCTCTTCTGAAATCTCCCCTGGAAGCGGGGATGGCCAAGAACTGAGAGCGTCCGTGAAACGGTTCGCCATAGGGAGGCAAGAACGTGCAGTTGAGTCGTGAGGACCTGCTCAAGGCCTATCGCCGGATGGTGATGATCCGCGAGTTCGAGGAGGCCGTGCACGAGGAGTTCTCGGCCGGCAGCATCCCGGGCTTCGTGCATCTTTATGCAGGCGAGGAAGCGTCGGGCGTCGGTGTGTGCATGCACCTGAACGACAACGACTACATCGCGTCGACCCATCGCGGCCATGGTCACTGCCTGGCCAAGGATTGCGATGAGAAGGCGATGATGCTGGAGATTTTCGGCAAGAAGGAGGGCCTTTGCGGCGGCAAGGGCGGCTCCATGCACATCGCCGACCTGTCGAAGGGGATGATGGGAGCGAACGGGATCGTGGGCGGTGGTCCTCCCCTGATCTGCGGCGCCGCGCTGACAGCGAAGACGCTGAAGACCGGCGGCGTCGCCGTCGCGTTCGTGGGTGACGGTGCCTCCAATCAGGGTACCGTGTTCGAGAGCTACAACCTGGCCAAGGTCTGGAACCTGCCCGCGATCTTCGTGGTCGAGGACAACGGCTACGCCGAGGCGACCTCGTCCAAGTACTCGGTGGCGGGCAGCCAGGTAAACCGCGGCAAGGCGTTCGACATGCCGGCGGTCGAGGTCGACGGCAGCGACTTCTTCGCGGTGTGGGAAGCTGCTCGCGAAGCGGTCGAGCGCGCACGCAACGGCGGTGGCCCCTCGCTGATCCATAGCCGGGTGCTGCGGTACTATGGTCACTTCGAAGGCGATGCGATGACCTATCGTCCTGCCGACGAGGTGGCGAACTACCGGGCCAACAAGGACCCGCTGATGCTGTTCCGCCGCCGCGTCACCGAAGCGGGCCTGCTTGACGGCTCTGCTCTCGACGACATCGAGAAGACCACGCGGGACCGGATCGCGCAGTGCGTCGTCGAGGCGAAGTCAGCGGCCGAGCCGACCGAAGCCGACCTGTTGACCGACGTCTACATCTCCTACTGAGACCAGGACCATGGCCAAGAAGAGTTATCGTCAGGCGATCAGCGAGGCGCTGCGCCAGGAGATGGAGCGGGACCACCGCGTCGTCATCATGGGTGAGGACATCGCTGGCGGTGCGGGCGGCGATGCCGACCAGGATGCCTGGGGTGGCCCGATGGGCGTCACCAAGGGCCTCTTGCCGCAGTTCGGCCGCGAGCGTGTGCTCGACACACCGATCACCGAGAGCGGCTTTATCGGCGCGGCAGTCGGCGCGGCAGCCACTGGCCTGCGCCCGGTCGCCGACCTGATGTTCGTCGACTTCATGGGGGTCTGCTTCGATCAGATCTTCAACCAGGCGGCCAAGTTCAAGTATATGTTCGGCGGCAAAGCCACGACGCCGGTGGTGATCCGCACCATGTACGGCGCCGGCTTCCGCGCGGCATCGCAGCACAGCCAGTGCCTGTACAACGTCTTTACCCACATCCCCGGCCTGAAGGTGGCGCTGCCGTCGAATCCCTATGAGGCCAAGGGATTGATGATCCAGGCGATCCGCGACGACGATCCGGTCATCTTCTTCGAGCACAAGGCCATGTACGACATGGAGGGCGAGGTTCCCGACGAGGCCTACGCCATCCCGTTCGGCCAGGCCAACGTCACCCGCGAAGGCGACGATGCCACCATCATCGCGTTCGGCCGGATGGTGAACTTCGCCAATACCGTGGCGGACAAGCTCAGCAAGGAAGGCATCTCCTGCACGGTTGTCGATCCGCGCACGACGTCGCCGCTCGATACTGAGACGATCCTGGAGACTGCCTCCGAGACCGGCCGCGTGGTCGTGGTCGACGAGTCCCATCCGCGCTGCAGCATGGCGACCGACGTCTCGGCGCTCATCTGTCAGGAAGCCTTCGACAAGCTGAAGGCACCGATCAAGATGGTGACGGCGCCGCACGCTCCGGTGCCGTTTTCGGCGGCGCTGGAGGATCTCTACATCCCGAGCATGGACAAGATTGAGGCAGCCGTGCGCTCGGTCACGGGGAAGTCGCACTGATGGCAGAAATCCAGACCATCGTGATGCCCAAATGGGGCCTCGCGATGCAGGAGGGCATGCTCGCGGCCTGGCACGTCGAAGAAGGTGCCAGCGTCACGAAGGGCCAGGAGATTGCCGACATCGAGACCTCGAAGATCGCGAATGCCTTCGAGAGCCCGATCAGCGGCAAGGTGCGCAAGATCCTGGTGTCCGGTGGGGAGACGGTCCCCGTCGGAGCACTCTTGGCTGTTGTTGCCGACGATTCGGTAGGCGAGGCGGAGATCAGCTCGTTCGTCGAGGATTTCCAGGCGAAGTTCGCGGAGCAGCTGGCGGCGTCTGCAGCCGACAAGGGCCCTGAGCCGGAGACGATCGACGTGGGCGGGCAGCGGATCCGCTACCTCGCCATCGGCGACGGCTCAGGCGCGCCGGTGGTGCTGATCCACGGCTATGGTGGCGACCTGAACAACTTCCTGTTCAACCAGCCGCCACTGTCCGAGAAGCACACGACCTATGCCATCGATCTGCCGGGCCATGGCGGGTCGACCAAGGACGTGGGCGAAGGCAGCGTCGAGGCGATGGCCAAGGTCGTCCTTGGTTTCCTCGATGCCAAGAGCATCGCCAAGGCGCACCTGGTCGGTCATTCCATGGGCGGGGCAGTGTCGCTTTATCTGGCGCTGAACCATCCGGACAGAGTGGCGTCGGCGACCCTGCTGGCGCCGGCTGGCCTGGGACCGGACATCTCGATGGAGTACATCAACGGCTTCATCGAGGCGTCGCGGCGCAAGAAGCTCGAGCCGATCCTGCAGATGCTGGTCGCCAAGCCCGAGATGGTGACGGGGGACATGGTCGAGGACGTGCTCAAGTTCAAGCGCCTCGACGGCGTCGACGCGGCGCTGAAGAAGGTGCGCGACACCATCTTCGCGGGCGGCAGCCAGAAGCTGCAGCTGCGCGACCAGCTGGGCTCGGCCTCCGTGCCGATCCAGGTGATCTGGGGCACGCAGGACAAGATCGTGCCGTCCAAGCACGGACAGGGCCTGCCGGGCTCGATCAAGGTCACGACGTTCGACGATGCCGGCCACCTCATCCACATGGAGAAGTCGGCAGAGGTGAACGAGGCGATCTTGGCCTTCACGTCCGCAAGCTAGATCGTCTAGGAGCAGCGGGGAGGCGTCGTCATCGGGCGACGCCTCCCTTTTCTTTTTTCTCCCACCATCGGTGTGTTTCTGCCTGCGACGGGTCCCCTGCATGCGCCTGATCCACACCTCCGATTGGCACCTGGGCCACGAGATCCTTGGCTTCGACCGTGGCCTGGAGCACGACGTGTTCCTCGACTGGCTGGCCCGGCAGATCGTCGAACAGCAAGCCGACGTACTGCTGGTGACCGGTGACATCTATGATGCGGTCAACCCGCCTA
>NZ_DATAGQ010000214.1:0-2562 GCF_036263595.1 Geminicoccus sp.
GCGTGCCGGGCGCGCTCACCCACGAGAAGGGCTGCGTCAAATTTGGCGTTGCTGATGTCGATGCCGATGATGTGCACGGAGCCTCCGAACTGGTTACTGGCTCCACTTCCTGTCAGCCACACTAGTCATCAGGCTGTCTGGCGTGCCTGTGCCCTGGATACCGTTCAGTCCGCAAGCGGATCGTGCGCCGAGGCTTTTTCCTCCGTGACGAGCACGAGGCTCAAGAGATGGACAGGCTCACCGGCGCCGCGCCTGCAATGGCCGTCGCAGGCACGGCGACGACTTATAAGTGATGTCAGCAGAGCTGACAGGCTCCATTCCCTCGGCGGCATTTTCCACTCCCGCTCGGTCCGGTTCAAGACCAGGTAGAGTAGCTTCATGGCAGCCTCGTCGGTCGGGAAGTGGCCTCTGGCGCGGACGGCGCGGCGCAGCTTGGCGTTCAAGGCCTCGATGGCGTTGGTGGTGTAGAGGATGCGCCGGACGTCACTGGGGAAGGCATAGAACGGCACCACCTCCGTCCATGCGCTTCGCCAGCTCTGGCCGATGGCGGGGTAGCGGCGGCCCCAGGGGCCGGTGTCGAAGGCGGCAAGTGCCGCCTCACCGGCGGCAGCATCGATGGCGCGGTAGATGTCCTTCAGCGCTGCGGCCACGGCCTTGCGGTCCTTGTACGCCACGAAGTCCAGGCTGTGCCGGAGCAGGTGGACCACGGGGTCGTTGAAGAACCCCGGCTTCCATGATTCCCTGGCTTCTGGGCGCGTGGCACCAGAGGAGGCCGGCGCGATGCTGGGCTGCAAGACGCGTGATCGGCAGGAGCCGATCATCATCGGGTCGCTTCGGCAACTCGTTCCCGACGATCACATTCTTGCCCGGGTCGATGCTGTGTTGGACCTGTCCTGGCTACGGGAAGAGGTCGCTGGCCTCTACTGCCAGGAGATCGGCCGCCCAGGCATCGATCCGGAAGTGGCGGTGCGGCTGATGCTTGCGGGCTTTCTGCTCGGCATCGTTCACGACCGCCGGCTGATGCGCGAGGCGGCGGTCAACATCGCGATCCGCTGGTTCGTGGGCTATGGGCTGCATGAGAGCTTGCCCGACCATTCCTCCCTGACCCGCATCCGCCAACGATGGGGGCCCGGCCGCTTCCGTCGCATCTTCGAGCAGACGGTGAAGGGTTGCATGGGGGCAAAGGTCGCCATGGGTGCGACCGTCCACATCGATGCGTGCCTGATCCGCGCTCATGCGAGCTGGGAAGCTCTGGTCGCGCGCCATGTCGCCGAGGTCGAGGATGCCCATCCGGCCGAGTTCGCATGGGAGGACCGCCAGACCGGCAGGTACAAGAAGATCTGCACGACCGATCCGGATGCCAGCATGGCAACGAACGGTCGGAACCGTCGGCTTGAGCCAACCTACAAGCAGCACACGGCGGTCGACGATGTGGCCGGCGTCATTCTCGACGTCGAGATCACGACTGGCGAGCAGAACGAGGGAATGGCGGTGGAAGGCCAACTCGACGCCATCCCGGTGACGACGGGAACGGCCATCAGGACGGCCACCATGGACGCTGGCTACGCCTACGCGAAGGTGTTCCGCGCCTTGGAAGACCGCGACATCGAAGCCATCGTGCCAGCCAAGGCCGAGCAGCGCCCCAAAGGCACGATCCCGCAACGGCGGTTCAAGTTCGACGCCAAGCACAACATCGTGCGCTGCCCGAGAGGGAGGATCCTGCGTCCCAAGGGGAGCCTGCAACGCGGCTCCTTCCAGCACTATCATGCGGATGCGCGGGATTGCGGCGGCTGCCCCTTGCGAGCGCGGTGCGTGAGCCCGTCACGCCGTGCCCGGGTCGTCGTGTTCAACGCCAACCATCCCTCCCTCCTACGCGGCCGGCGAAAGCGACTGCGGTGGCGCCGCCGCGAGGAGCGCCTGTACACCCGCCATCGCTGGCGGGTCGAAGGGGTTCATGGCGAGGCCAAGACCTGGCACGGCCTCGCGCGCGCTGTCCGCCGTGGGCTCCCCAACATGCGGATCCAGGCCTACCTCACGGCCGCTGCCATCAACCTGAAGCGGCTCGCCACCGGCACCTGTCCAGCGATTTGATCATTGCTGGAACAGATGCGGCTCTTCGGCCGCTTCAGGAGGTGCCGACAACCTGAGCAAGCGGGTCGTCCCTTCACCCCGCCCTGACCGGCAGAACCGATCAACATCGACTTCTTCAACGACCCCACGATACAGGTCTGGATCGTGGCATCCGGGAACACGGCCAGGATCGCCTCGGGGAAGCCTTTCAGGCCGTCCACGACCGCGATCAGCACGTCCTCGACGCCGCGGTTGTGGAGTTCGTTCATGACCCGCAGCCAGAACTTGGCGCCCTCATTCTGCTCAAGCCACAGGCCCAAGATCTCCTTGGCGCCGTCAGCACGGACGCCCAGGGCGATGTGCACCGCCTTGTTGCGCACCAGGCCCTCGTCGCGGATCTTCACCCGCAGCGCGTTGAAGAACACCAAGGGGTAGACCGGCTCCAGTGGCCGGACCTGCCAGGCGGCAATCTCGTCCAGCACCGCATCGGTC
>NZ_DATAGQ010000215.1:0-16098 GCF_036263595.1 Geminicoccus sp.
GCACGATCGTGTCGATCCAGTCCATGTCGGGCCATGGCGGCCAGTCCTTCCTGACCGCGTACTCCACGAGCAAGGGGGCGCTCGCGATTCTCACCCGCAACGTCGCCTATTCGCTCCTCCCCGACCGCATCCGGGTGAACGGCCTGAACATCGGCTGGATGAACACGCCCGGCGAGCACGACATTCAGGCGAAGTACCATGATGCGCCGGCCGACTGGCTGGAGAAGGCAGTGAAGCAGCGTCCGTTCGGCCGCCTGCTCGATCCCAAGGAGGTGGCGCGCATGATCGCCTACCTCAGTTCCGACGAGAGCGGCCTGATGACCGGCTCGAACATCGACTTCGACCAGATCGTGATGGGCTGCGCCAACGACCCGCATCTGCCGACCACGCCGATCCCGGACCAGGGCTTCTGATCTGGCCGAACGGGAGCGGGCGTCCTAGCTCAAGCGGTAAGGGCCGTCTTGGGGCCGGGCCAACCGTCGTCGGGCCGGCAGGACTGTCGGCGAAGGAGTGAGGAGCGACATGCGGCTTACCTGGATCGTCGCAGGCATGGTGGCGCTGGCCGGCGCCAACGTCGCCTTGGCCGACAACATCGTCGAGACGTTCGACAACCCGGGCGGCGCGCTCGACGGGATCCTCACGCCCGGCCAGGACGGCCCCTGGACGCTCTCCATCGAGGACGGCATGGCCAGCCTCGAGAACGCCACGGACCCGAACGCGATCAAGTTCTACCGCGTGGAAAAGCTGCGGGGCGGTGCCTCGCCGGCCGGCGCTGCCGTGGCGGTGGACGTGGCTGGCGAGTTCCCGACCCGCAATTCCGGAGCCGGCATCCTCTACCAGCACGACCAGGCGACCCGCTCCTATCTCGCATTCGTCATCGGCAGCCGCCGCTGGACCCTCTACCAGCGCGGCGTCGAGGGCATGCGGCCGAGGCTGAGCGGCGAGCTGCCGCGGGGCAAGAACCCGGCGCGGCGCCTGCGCATCCAGCCGGACGGCGAGAACCTCGTGCTCGAGATCGACGGCCAGCCCATCGGCCGGGTCAGGATCGCCAACCTGCCCGGCTCCGCCGTCGGGATCGTCGGCGTGAGCAAGGGCCGGTTCACCTTCGACAACCTGGCAATCATCGAGGCCGGCGGGTAAGGCGGTTCATCGATACGGTCACCTGCCAGCGCGGCGTCCCGACGCATCGGCACCGCCACCTCGCCGAATCCCGTGTCCGTCACAACAAGCGGATCGCGCTGGGCCGCGCAAAGTATGCGGCGTCCAGTTTCCAGACCTGACGCAAAGATTGCGAGAGGCCCGCCCAAAGCTGCGAAAGCGGCAAAGGGTACGGCCGCCAGGTTCGATTCACCCACCGCCACCATTCCTGCTATCATGCCCGTTGGACTGTCGGGAAAGGCAGGAATGCCGGCCGCCACGCGAATCTCATTCTGCATGAACGAACCCGAGAACACGGCCGTTTTCAGGCAGTTGGCTTCCCGCTCAGCGCGCCAGCTCGGACTCCTCCGGGAACAGCTTGCGCAGTCCCTCCTCGCTGGCGTCGCTCACGCCGCGCTCGGTGATCAGGCCGGTCACGTACTTGGCCGGGGTGACGTCGAACGCCCAGTTGCCGCCGGGGCTGCCGGGGTTGGTGATCTGGACGGTGTGGATCTGCCCCTGTGCGTCGCGCCCGGTCACATGGGTGAGTTCGGCAGCACCCCGCTCCTCGATCTCGATCTCCTTCACCCCGTCCGCGATCCGCCAGTCGATCGTGGTGGACGGCAGCGCCACGTAGAACGGCACTCCGTTGTCGTGCGCCGCAAGGGCCTTGAGATAGGTGCCGATCTTGTTGGCCACGTCGCCCTTGCGGGTCGTCCGGTCGGTGCCGACGATGCAAAGGTCGACCTTGCCGTGCTGCATCAGGTGGCCGCCGACATTGTCGGCGATGATGGTGTGCGGCACCTCCTCGTGAAGGAGCTCGAACGCGGTGAGCGACGCGCCCTGGTTGCGCGGCCTGGTCTCGTCGACCCAGACATGGACGTCGATGCCCTGCTCGCGCGCGGCATAGATCGGCGCGGTCGCGGTGCCGCGGTCGATGGTGGCGAGCCAGCCGGCGTTACAGTGGGTGAGCATGTCGACGCGCCCGCCGCCCTTGCGGCGCGCAGCTTCCTCGATCAGCGCCAGCCCGTGCCGGCCGATCTGCTCGCAAAGGCCGACATCCTCGTCGCAGATAGCCGCCGCCTCGGCATAGGCCCGGTCGGCCCGGGACGAGGCCGGCTCGGCCAGCAGCACCCGGCGCATGCGCTCCAGGCCCCAGCGCAGGTTGACCGCGGTCGGCCGCGTGCACATCAGCCGCTGGTAGGCCTCCTCCACGCCCGCATCGGACGGATCGGCCAGCATGGCCAGCGCCATGCCGTAGGCGGCCGTCCCGCCGATCAAGGGCGCGCCGCGGACGAGCATGACCTCGATCGCGCGTGCCGCATCCTCGACATCGTCCAGCACCGCCGTCTCGAATCGGTGCGGAAGGGCCGTCTGGTCGATGATCTCGACGTCGTGCCGGTTCTTGCCCGTCCAGATCGTGCGGTAGGGTCTGCCGTTGATACGCATCTTGCTCTCGCCCGTGGGGTGCCGGTCGGCTCGCCGGGGTTAAGGCACCCGGTCAGCGCGATTGCAATCCGGACTATGGTCAGTTATTAGGGTTATCATCTTAAAAATGATGATCCGGAGCAAAGCCATGTCCGAAGCTCTCCGCCTGGGCGCCAAGGAGCCGGAGGTGAAGCGCCTGCAGGAGCGCCTGGCGCTGCGCGGCTTCCAGCCCGGCCGGACCGATGGCCTCTTCGGCGCCCGTACCGAGGCGGCCCTGCTGGCCTTCCAGCGCGCCCAGGGCCTGCTGCCCGACGGCGTCTATGGCCCGAGGACCAAGCTGCGCCTCGACCCCGCCTCGGTGATCCGCAAGGCGGAGCCGCTGCTGTTCATCACCGCCGACCTCGTCGCCGCGATGTTCCCTGCCACCCCGGTTGGCACGATCGCGCGCTTCCTCCCGATGATCCTGGCGGCACTCAAGGCGGCGGGGCTCGGCGACAAGCCGATGCTGCTGACGGCGCTGGCCACGATCCGCGCGGAGAGCGAAGGCTTCGCGCCCATCGCTGAGCAGGTGTCGCGCTTCAACACCTCGCCGAATGGTGCACCGTTCGACCTGTACGACCACCGCGCCGACCTCGGCAATCGTGGCCGGCCCGATGGCGAGCGCTATCGCGGCCGCGGCTTCGTGCAGCTGACCGGCCGGGCGAACTACACGCAGATCGGCAAGGCGCTGGGCCTTGGCCTGCAGCTCGTCCAGGAGCCGGCGCGGGCGCTGGAGCCGGAGATCGCGGCGCGGATCCTGGCCGCCTTCCTGAAGCCGCACGAGCGCGCCATCAAGGAAGCCGTCCTGGACGGCGACCTCGTCCGGATCCGCCGGATCGTCAACGGCGGCACCCACGGCCTCGACCGGTTCACCGACGCGTTCCTGCGCGGCTACCGCCTCCTCGAGGACCCGGTATGGCCGAGCGGCGCCCTCGATGCCGCCCTGGCGGCAAGGCCGGACCTTCGCCGGGCTTAGGAGCGGCGGAACCTCCTCGGAGCGGTCTGGTTCAGCGCTCAGTCTGTCCATCCAAGGAGTTTTCATGACCGCCATTCAAGACGCCCGCATCCTGATCATGGCGACCGACGGGTTCGAGCAGTCCGAGCTGCTGGTGCCGCGCGACCGGCTGCGCGAGGCCGGCGCCACCGTGGATGTCGCCTCGCCCGACGGCAGCGACATCCGCGGCTGGGACGAGAAGGACTGGGGCCAGAGCGTGCCGAGCGACCTGAAGATCAGCGACGCCAACATCGACCAGTACGACGCGCTGGTCCTGCCAGGCGGCCAGATCAACCCCGACAAGCTGCGCACCGACCAGGGTGCGGTGAACGTCGTGAAGCAGTTCCTTGCATCCGGCAAGATTGTGGCCGCCATCTGCCATGGCCCGTGGCTGCTGGTGGAGGCCGATGCCCTGCGCGGCCGCAAGGTGACCTCGTTCCAGTCGATCAATACCGACGTCGCCAATGCCGGCGGCCAGTGGGTCGACCTGGAAGTCGTGGTCGACAACGGCATCATCACGAGCCGCTCGCCCAAGGACCTCGATGCCTTCGTGTCGAAGATCATCGAGGAAGTGGGCGAAGGTCGGCACCAGCGCGCCGCCTGATCCTCAGGTGAAGCGGATCAGCGCCACGCCGCCGGCCAGCATGGCCACGCCCAGGAGCCGGGCGATCCCGATGCTGTGCACGGGCACGCCCAGCAGGCCGTAATGGTCGATCACGATCGAGGCGACGAGCTGGCCCGCAATGAAGATCGCGACCGTTGTGGCGGCGCCCAGCCGCGGCGTCGCGATCAGCGCGGCCAGGACGTAGAGGGCGCCGATCACGCCGCCGATCCACATCCAGGCGGGACCGGCGGCCAGGTCCCTGAAACTCGGCGCCGGCAGCCGGCCGGCCACCACCAGGACGAGCATCAGGCAGGTGCTGACGAACACCGAGATCAGGGCGCCATAGATGGGATGGCCGGCACGCGACGCCACGTGGGCGTTCAAGAGCGGCTGCATGGAGATGCCGGCCCCCATCACCGCGATCCACATGCCCAGCAACAACTCGATCACGTCCTAGCACTCCTCCGGCTCTCGCCTCCATCTGCCCCAGCCGCTAGGATGGGCGGGTCGCGTCCTTAGCTCAGCGGATAGAGCAACCGCCTTCTAAGCGGTAGGTCGCAGGTTCGATCCCTGCAGGGCGCGCCAAATCTCCATCACTCCAGAATGAAACTGAGAACGAGCCGGCTACGTCCGACGCGGGGTGGACGGCTTCCTGTCCGCTTCGGGCTTGATATTGGAAAAAGCCGCCGTTGGCGGAGTTCCGCCGGCTTTCCGGATTTGGATCGCGTTTCGAGAATCGGCGCCGACGCTTGGCCAAACCTTCATACGGCCCTGCTTTTCCGAAGCGTCTCCTTGAACAGTTCGAAGGCCGTCGTCCCCCTCCGGCCGGGGTAATAGAGGTGGTAGCCGGCGAACGGCTCGCACCACTGCTCCAGCAGGCGGGTGAGACGGCCATCGGCAATCGGCGCCGCCACCAGATCCTCCAGGATGTAGAGGATGCCGAAACCCTCAAGAGCGGCGGCCACCAGCAGATCACCGTCGTTGAACACAGGCCCACGGCCTGGCGTGACCGTCACAGCATGGCCGTCGCGCTCGAACGACCAGGGAGACAGGTCGCCCTGCGCGTCGCGGTACGCGAGACAGCGATGCGCCGTGAGGTCGGCGGGCTCCATCGGCGCCGGATGGTCGCTCAGATAGCCGGGAGCGGCCACCACTGCGACGCGAAGCGGAGGCCCGACCGCCAGCGCGATCATATCCTTCTCCAATCGCTCGCCGAGCCGGATGCCCGCATCGTAGCGGCCCGCCACGACGTCGGTCATCCCGCCCTCCACGCACACCTCCACCTCGATGCCGGGGTAGCGCCGCATGAAGGACGGGAGCATCGGCCACAGCAACGTGTCGGCGGCGTGTTTGCCCGTCGTGATCCGGACGGTACCGATCGCCGCCCCGCGTGCCTGGGACAGCGCCTCGATCTCGTCGTCCAGCCCGGCCAGTGCCGGCGACAGGGTGGCGAGCAAACGCTCGCCGGCAGCGGTCGGGGCAACGCTGCGCGTCGTGCGGGAGAGTAGGCGAAAACCGAGTTGGCGTTCCAGCCGCTTCATGGTCTGGCTCAACGCCGACTGCGTGACTCCCAGCCGCCTCGCGGCACGCGTGAAGCTGCGGTCGGAGGCGATCGCCGCGAACACGGCGAGGTCGCCGAACTGATCTGGACGCATTGATGATCCCGCTACTGGGGCCTATTACTAATTAGACCATTATCCTGATAAGTTAGCATGACTAACTAGCCAGTCACAGTGGAATGAACCTGGAGCAGACGATGGGCAAGGTTTGGCTAGTGACGGGCGCAAGCCGTGGACTTGGACGCGAGATCACGCACGCGGCGCTCGATGCGGGCGAAACGGTAGTGGCAACGGCGCGATCCGCCGACGCAGTGCGCGATGCCTGCGGGGGCGAACACGATCGCCTGCACGTCCTCGCGCTCGATATCACCGACGCCGAAGCCGCGAACTCGGTCGCCGCCGAGACCACCGAGCGGTTCGGTGCGATCGACGTGCTGGTCAACAATGCCGGCTATGCCGAACTGGGTTTCTTCGAGACCTTCACCGATGCGGCAGTGCGGCGTCAGTTTGAGGTCAACCTGTTCGGCACGATGAACGTCGTGCGCGCGGTCGCCCCCCACATGCGTGAGCGTCGCTCAGGCCTCATCGTCACCATCTCGTCTGTCAGCGGGCTGGTCTCCAACAGCGGGGGGGCGGTCTACTCCGCGTCGAAGTTCGCGGTCGAGGGATGGATGGAGGGCTTTGCGCAGGAACTCGCCCCATTGGGCGTCCGCTCGCTCCTGGTCGAGCCGGGGATGCTGCGCACCGACTTCATGGATCGGAAGTCGGCGAGCTTCGGCAGCATCGACATTCCAGACTATGCAGAGGCGATCGCGCAGTATCGCGCGTTCGTGGAGGGGCCAACGGCAAACAGCCGGGCGATCCGAAGCTGCTCGCCGCGCGGATCGTAGCGCTGGCTTCGCAGGGCGAGACGCCAGCGCGGTTTGTGTTCGGCGACGACGCCCGGCAGTGGGCCGGCGCGAAGGTCGACCGATTGCGGCAGGAGATCGCCCAGTCCGCCGATCGCGGCTGACGCGACAGATCAAGGCGCCGGCAAGGGAGGTGATTGCTCGATCCCAGCAGTGATTCTCGGGCGCTTCCCAGAAACAAACCCCAACGGGACGGCATTCCGAAATGGCTGAGCCGAGATGGAGACACGGAAGTATCTCTGCCGTTCGAATGACCGCTTCGGAAGACGCCAGAGGCATCGAAACGCAGTAGATGAGGTCGACTCCTGCCAAATTCCGGTCACGGTGTGCTTTGCGGCGCTGAACGGTAGCGATGGTGGAAAGCGGAATGGCGGCCTTTCGTAAAAGTAGCGCGTGGCCGATGGCTGATGATGGCCGCCGCAGGCGCAAATCGTATGGCGCTTCCGAAATTACATGTTGCAGACAATCACATAACTGTGCCCAGCTTCATCCTCTCGGGTGCGCCATTTCCGGCCGGCGCCGAGGTAGCGCGCGAGCCTGCCCGTGTCGATGTCGAGCCGCCTCCACGGACCCGCCGGTTGCCGCAGCATCCTGCGGAAGCTATCCACTCAGCCGCGTGCGCGTCCTGCCCGCCTTGTCATCGGCATCGGAGACTGTTGTCAGCATGCGCCTCCACATCAGGCTGAACCTGCTCGGAACCTGCTGCCTGCTCGTGCTCGGCGCCAGCGCGGCCATGGCGGCGGACAACCCGCTCGACTGTGCCGCCCCCGACGGACCCATCGAGAACCTGATCTGCAGCGAGCAGGCGTTGCTGGCCGCCGACGTGGAACTGCAGGCGACCTACGCAGCCGCCCTTGCCAAGGTGAAGGATGACCCGACCGAGTCCGAGTGGCTGCAGAGGAACCAGCAGCGCTGGGTCGTCGAAGCGCGCGACGGCTGCGCCGTGGAGGAGGAGACGCGCGCCTGCGTGGCGTCCATGTATGCCGACCGGCTGAGCGAGCTTCAGACGGCCTATGCGCTCGTGCAGACCAGGGCGCCCATGACCTTTCGCTGCGACGACGACCCCAGCCTGCCCTTGACGGCGACGATCTACGAGACCCAGCCGCTCACGGTCCGGCTGGAGCGGGATGGCGCCATGCTCGAAGCCTACGAGGTCCCCACCGAGAGCGGGATGCGCTTCGAAGCCGAGGATGTGCTGTTCGCCAGCGACGGCGAGGAGGCGCAGATCCTGTGGATCGCGAGCGAGCTCCACTGCAAGGCCGAACCCGCTGGATGAGCAGGGCCGCCCGCACGGTCGTCGCGCGCTGGCAGGGCTGGGACGACGGCTCGATCGAGCATCTGGTGCTGACGATCGGCGAGGATGGCGTTGTCGCCGAGGGCATGCATGTGAGTGCACCAGCCCAAGCCTATGCTGCCCGTTACCGGATCGCCTGCAGCCCGGACTGGCGCACCCGAGAGCTGGAGTGCGGGCTGGCTGGCGGGGGCGGGCGGCGGCTGACGGCCGATGGGGCGGGCAGCTGGTGGGACGAGGCCGGCCGGCCCATGGAAGACCTGGCCGGTGCCATCGATCCGGATCTGTCGATCTCCCCGTTCACCAACACCCTGCCCATCCGCCGCCTGGACACGTCCCCGGGCCAAGGCACCGAGATCGTCACGGCGTGGGTGTCCTTCCCGGACCTTTCCATCCACGCCGACCCGCAGCGCTACACCTGCCTGGAGCGAGGCAGGCGGTGGCGCTACGACTCGCGCGATTCCGACTTCACCCGCGAGATCGAGGTTGACGGCGACGGACTCGTCGTCACCTATCCCGGCCTATTCCGCAGGATCCTCTGACACCTGCCATCGTGATGATCAGACGAGCTTCCGCTTCAGGAAGTCCGCCACCTCCGCGATCTGCCGGTCCGCGTCCGGCAGCATCCGGCTGAACATGATGCAGGCGTGGGTGACGCCCTTCCATAGGCTGTACTCCACCTCCACCCCGGTGGTCTTGAGCTTCGGGACGATCTGATCGGTGTCGTCCTTCAGGCAGTCCAGCTCCGCCGCGGATAGGTAGAGCGGCGGCAGGCCGCTGAAGTCCTTCGCATGCAGGGGCGCCGCATAGGGATTTTGCCGCTGGCTCATGTCGGGCACATACGCGTTCCAGAACCACTCCATGGTGGCGGTGGACAAGAGGTAGGCGCCACCTCCCCAGGCCCGGTGCGACTCGGTGGTGTGGTCGTCCGCATAGACCCCATAGATCAGGCCGCCAGCCTTCAGCCTGGGTCCACCCTCGTCGCGCAGCTTCAGCAGAGTGGCCAGGGAGAGATTGGCACCGGCGCTGTCGCCGGCCACTGCCATGCGCTCCGGGTCGATGCCGAACCGCTCAGCCTGCGCATGAATGGCGCGCACGGCCGCCACGCAATCCTCGAGCGGTGCTGGGAACGGAAACTCCGGGGCCATGACATAGTCCACGCTCACGACCCGCAGACCGCTGGCGTTCGCCAGCCTGCGACAGACGCCGTCATGCGTGTCCAGGGAGCAGATCACCCAGCCGCCGCCATGCAGGTAGATGATCGCGGGCCCCGTCTCGGCCGCACCTTCGGGGACGTAGAGCCGGACCGGCACAGGCCTGGGGCTGGCCTCCAGTACGATGTCCTCCACCTTCGCTACCGGCGGATTGCCTTCGTTCCAGAAGGCGTTGCGCTCGACCGACAGCCGCCGCGCCTCGGCGTGGGGGTAGTTCTCCCAAGGCGGCAGGTTCTCCTGCTCCACCATGTTCAAGATTGCCGCCATCTCCGGCGTCGGCGCCACCGCCATGCCTGCCTCCCACTCGAACCGTGTGGGCAAAAGGCTGGCATGTGGCGCCGACAGGGGCAACGGCCCGGATCGACGCTCTAGTCGAAGATTCGGCCGAGGATGCCGCCAAACGGGCTGATGATGATGACGTCGCGTCGGTCTTGGTGGTGCTTGCGGGACCAACGGCGCTGCTGTCTGCGCCACTCCCGACGGTCATGCCGGCTCCATCCGCGATCTCGGTCACGGTGACCGTGGAGCCGGGACCGCGGATGATCACGGAAATGCTCGCGCCGGGAACGGCGGTCGCGGTTCCAGCCGCGGCCGCGCTCATCGCGGTCCCAGACCCGTGGGTCGACGCCGCGGCGTGTTCCAACGGAGCCGCGGTCGTCGCCTCTCCACCCGCGATCGTGCGATCGCTCTCGTCCGTCGGCGAATGCTGGCGCCGCCATCAGCAGCGCCAGGAGCGCCAGAGCGGTTGGCTTGATGGCCTTCATCTCGTCCTCCTCCGGCCACAGGAGCCGGTCATTCATGAGGAGACTGTCTAGCATGCGTGCCCTGACCGGCTTCTGAACGGCATTGTCAGCATGTGTTCAGCTTCGGAGTTGCATAAGCTGCCGCCATGCGCTGGAAGCAGATCGTGGCGAGCTCCGTCTTGATGGCAGCCCTGGACCTGGGCTCGCACGCCCATGCGCAGTCGAGCGACCTGATCCAGCCGTTCGCTGGCCCTGCCAGAGGCGTCGACGACCTCCTCGACGGCAATAGCCGCAATCCTTTCGACCAGAGCGAAGCTGGCGAGGCCCGCCGGGCAGGCCAGATCCTGCCGATGTGGGAAGTGATCCATCGGTTGGGGCCCGAACTGCGTGGGCAGGTGGTTGCCACCGACATCACCCGCCGGAGCGGACGCTGGCTCTATGAGTTTCAGGTGCTGCGAGCGGACGGACGGCTCGTCCGGGTGTGGGCGGATGCCGCTACGGGCGAGCTGGTGGGCTCGGGCCGCTAGGAGACCATCTTGAAGATCCTGGTGATCGAAGATGAAGATGCCATCGCCAGCCGGCTCGAGCGTGGCCTGCAGGGAGCGGGCTATGTGGTGGAACGTGCCGCCGACGGTGAGGACGCATTGTTCCGGGCGACCGAGGAGGATTTCGCGGCCATTGTCCTGGACCTGGGCCTGCCGGTCCTGGACGGCCTCTCGCTCCTGCGCCGCCTGCGCGCCGCCGGCCGGGCCACGCCGGTCCTGGTCGTGAGTGCCCGCGGGAGCTGGAGCGAGCGGGTCGAAGGCATCGACGCCGGTGCGGACGACTATCTGGGAAAGCCGTTCCGCATGGAGGAGGTGGTGGCGCGGGTCCGCGCCCTGGTGCGGCGCGCCCACGGCCATTTCCATCCGGTTCTGTCCGTCCACGGCATCGACCTCGACACCCGTACCCGGACCGTCACTGTCGATGGCGGCGCCGTTGCGCTGACCGCATCAGAGTACCGCCTCTTGCACCTGCTCATGCAGAATGCCGGCCGGGTGATGAGCCGGCAGGAACTGGCCGACCAGCTCTATGCCGAGCACGAGGAACGCGAGTCGAACACGCTGGAGGTCCTGATCGGCCGCCTGCGGCGCAAGGTCGGCGACGAGGCGATCCGGACGCGTCGCGGCCAGGGGTACGTGATCGAGACCGAAAGCGGGCAGGCTTGATCCGCCACTCGCTGAAGCTCCGCCTGATCCTGGGCTCGGCGATCTGGATTGCCATTGCGCTGGTGGCAGCCGGCATCGCCTTGCAGTGGTTCTTCCGCGACGTGGCGGAGCGGCGCCTGGAAGAAGAGCTTGTCCGCCACCTCAACCAGCTGACCGGCCGCATTGCGCTGGACGAGAAGGGCAAGGTGCGCCTGAGCATCCCCCTGAGCGACCCACGGTTTGGCACGCCGTTCTCGGGTCTCTATTATGTCGTGGTGGACCGTGACGGCACCGTTCTCCGGTCGCGCTCCTTATGGGACACGGAGATCGTCCTGCCGGAAACGGCGCCGCGTGAAGGCGAAACGGTTGGCTACAACCTGATCGCCAATGGGGCGGGGCCGATCCGCGTCGTGGATCGCACGATACGTCTCTACGACGTGGAGGGGACGGCAAGGCTTGCCGTGGCCGGGAGCATCGGTCCCATCGTGAGCGATGTTGCCGAGTTCACCCGCTTCCTGATCACCAGCCTGCTGATCCTGGCGGTCCTCCTGGTCGCGGCAGCCTCACTGTCTGCCGCCGTCGGGGTGCTGCCGCTCGACCGCCTGGGACGGGAAGTGGCGCGGATCCGCAAGCGGGAGGCCGAGCAGGTCGGGACTGACGTGCCGGCTGAGGTCGCTCCTCTGGTGGACGAACTGAACGGACTGCTGGCCGACAACCGGGCGATGGTCGAGCGTGCGCAGAAGGATGCGGGTGACCTTGCCCATGGCCTGAAAACGCCGCTGACCATCCTGGGCCACGAGGCGGAGGCATTGGCAGATGCTGGCCAAGTGGAGTGGGGTGAGCGATTGCAGGCGCAGGTGGAGCGGATGCGGCGGCGAATCGACCAGCAGCTGGCGGCCGCCCGCGCCCATGCCCGCGCCCGGCAGGGCAACGAGGCCGAGGTGGCCCCGCTGGTGGCGGGGCTGATCCAGGTGCTGCGCCCGCTCGCGGCTAGGCGCAACCTGCTCCTGGTCCAGGACGTGCAGGCCGGGCTGATGTTCGGCGGTGCCAGGGAAGACCTGGAGGAGATGCTGGGCAACCTCATGGAGAACGCGGTCAAGTGGGCCCGCAGCAGCGTGAAGATCCGGGGTAGCCGGGACGGAGACGTCATCCTGCTGACGGTCGCCGATGACGGACCCGGTCTTTCCGAGGGAGATGCGGCTCGCATCCTGGAGCGGGGTACCCGACTCGACGAGCAGACGCCCGGCACCGGCCTCGGCCTGTCCATCGTGGGCGATCTCGTCGAGGCCTATGGCGGCGGCTTGGTCCTTGGTCGATCGCCAAGCGGTGGCCTTGCGGCGACGCTGCGGCTGCCTGGCGCAGTGCCCGGCGGCCTGTCGACATCCAGGCCGGCTTGACAGCATCGCCCGTCGCTCCTACCTGCAGCCCGCGTGGCGGCGTAGCTCAGTGGTAGAGCAAAGGACTCATAAGCCTTGGGTCGGGGGTTCAAATCCCTCCGCCGCTACCAACCTCCCCGGACAAATCTGTTGAAGGCCGACCGCACCGGTTTCCTGGCGGGCCTGCTGGCCTATTCGCTCTGGGGCCTCTATCCGTTCTACTTCAAGGCGCTGCACGACGTCTCCAGCGTCGAGATCCTCGCCCACCGCATCGTATGGTCGCTGGCGATGCTGGCGCCATTCCTGCTCATGAACGACGTCCGTACCGATGTGCGCAGGGTGCTCGGCACGCCCAAGCTGCTGCTCGGCATGGTCGTGTCGACCCTGATCATCTCCAGCAACTGGCTGGTCTATGTGCTGGCCGTCCAAGGTGGCCATGTGCTGGAGGCGAGCCTTGGCTATTTCCTGTCGCCACTGACCTTCATCGTGCTGGCCCTGATCGTCCTGCGCGAACGCCTCCGCCCGCTGCAGTGGCTGGCCGTTGGCATCGCCGCTGCAGGTGTGCTTTGGATGATCATCCATGCCGGGGTTGTACCGAAGATCGCCCTGTTCCTGGGTATCTCGTTCTCGGTCTATGGCCTCCTGCGCAAACGCCTGCCGGTCGGCCCGATCGCAGGGCTGTTCCTGGAATGCCTGTTCGCGACGCCCCTGGCCGCCGTCCTGTTCTGGTACACGCAGAGCCAAGAAGGAATCGCCTTCCTCCGGAACGGATGGTTCACCGATCTTCTGATCCTGCTCGCTGGCTTCGTCACGGTGGGACCGCTCTGGCTGTTCAACGTGGCCGCTAAGCGCCTGCCGCTCGCGACGATCGGCATGCTCCAGTACATCGCGCCGACCTTGCTGTTCCTGTTCGGCGCCTTTGCGTTCGACGAACCGACGGATGGCGGCCGCCTCATCGGCTTTGCCGCGATCTGGCTTGCCCTGGCCTGCTACACCACGGACGCCCTGCGCGGCACGAAAGCAGCACGCACTTCGTAACAATATGTATCCAGACAGTCGAATCCCAGTTGCGGCAATTGTTACAGCGCATACTCTACCGGCAAGAAGATGAGCCCGTTCAATGGGTTGCTCAACTTGAGGTGGAGAGCGCGCGATGCTTCTCGATACCATGTTGCAGCGGTTTGTGAAGGTCGGCGAGCTTACGATCGTCGATGCTGCCGGCAGCCATAGGCGCTGGCGAGGTGCCGAGCAGGGACCTGTCGTCAAGATTCGCTTTAAGGATCCCAGGGTGGAGCGCGATCTCCTGATGGATCCGGAACTGGGCATCTGCGAAGCCTACATGGACGACCGGATCGAGATCATTGACGGCACGCTCTACGGGTTTTTCGACTTCTGCGTGATCAACGCCGAGATCCAGTATGCAGCCGCGCGTGGTACGCTCCTGGAGAGGGCGAGGCTCACTCTTCGCAAGATCCAGCAGCACAATCCGATCGGCAAGGCGCAGAAGAACGTCGCCCATCACTATGATCTGACCGACGAGTTCTACCGGCTCTTCCTCGACGAAGACCAGCAGTACTCCTGTTCCTATTTCCCCTCGCCCGACTTGAGCCTCGAAGAGAGTCAGATCCTCAAGAAGCGGCACATCGCAGCTAAGCTTCTACTCCAGCCCGGGCAGAAGGTGCTCGACATCGGTTCCGGCTGGGGCGGCCTGGGCCTGACGATAGCCGAGTTGGCCGAGGTCGACGTCACCGGCGTCACGCTGTCGGAGCGGCAGCACGAAATCAGCAACGAGCGTGCCCGCAACAGGGGCGTGACCGATCGCGTCAGGTTCCTTCTGCAGGACTACCGTCACCTGCGCGAGCGTTTCGACCGGATCGTGTCGGTCGGCATGTTCGAGCATGTCGGCGTCCATCACTATGACGAGTACTTCCAGAAGGCGGGAGATCTTCTGGCATCTGACGGCGTGATGCTCGTCCACTCTATCGGCCGCATGGAAGGCCCGAGCTGGACGTCTTCCTTCATCCGCAAGTACATCTTCCCAGGTGGCTACATCCCCGCGTTGTCCGAGGTACTTCCCTCAATCGAACGGGCAGGTTTGTGGGTCACGGATATCGAGATCCTGCGTCTCCACTACGCAGATACGCTCCGCCACTGGCGCGAGCGCTTCATGGCCCGCCGCGACGAGGCCAAGGCGCTCTATGACGAGCGCTTCTGCCGGATGTGGGAAATCTACCTGATCGGCTCGGAGCTGTTCTTCCGGCGGCAGGGTGGAATGGTGTTCCAGATCCAGTTGGCCAAGGACCGGAACGCCGTGCCGCTGACCCGCGACTACATGGTGGACACCGAGCGCGCTTGGCGCTGTGCGGATCGCTCGGCCAATATCCGGACGGTTGGCGGCCGCAAGGCGGCGTGAGCGGGATGCCGTTACCTGGAGCAGACTGCGTCAATGTTCGGCAGGTGAACAGGAGCCTGCCGAACTTCCGTCGATAAGTTCCCGCAATTCCTGCACTGGCACGAGCATTGCTGCAGTGCGGGGGCAGAGCGCCCGCCAGATGGTTCGGCTGGGCCAACGTTGGGAATGAACAATATGCAGTTCGATCGGCGTAGCCTGCTGCGCAATTCGGCGCTTGCCCTGGGCACGGTCGCGGCACCGGCCATCATTCACCGCGAGGCCCGGGCCCAGGAAGAGGTAATCAAGGTCGCCGGCATCCACGATGCCTCGGGCGGCCTCGACATCTACGGCCAGCCGATGATTGCGACGCTGAATTTCGCGGTCGAGGAACTGAACGCGGCGGGCGGCCTGCTCGGCAAGCAGGTGCAACTGATCAACTACGATCCTCAGTCGAACATCCAGCTCTACACCCAGTTCGCGACGCAGGCGGCCACGCGCGACAAGGTCGCCGTCGTGCATGGCGGCATCACCTCCGCCTCCCGTGAAGCTATTCGCCCGATCCTCAAGCGGTTCCAGACGCTCTACTTCTACAATACCCAGTATGAAGGCGGCGTCTGCGACCGCAACATCTTCTGCATGGGCTCGGGCCCGGCGCAGAACGTGACCAAGCTCGTGCCCTACGTGATGAATAAATGGGGCAAGAAGATCTATGTCCTGGCGGCCGACTACAATTACGGGCAGATCACGGCAAAGTGGGTCAAGAAGTACACGACGGAGAATGGCGGCGAGATCCTCGCTGATGAGTATTTTCCGCTCGACGTGACCGACTTCGGGCCGACCATCCGCAAGATCCAGGCGGCCAAGCCGGATATCGTCATGTCACTGCTGGTCGGCGGCGCGCATGTCTCCTTCTACCGCCAGTGGGCGGCGGCCGGGATGAACAAGGAAATCCCGATGGCCTCGACCACGTTCGGCGGCGGCAACGAGAGCAAGCTCCTTTCGCCGGAAGAGGGTGACGGCATCACGGCGGCGTTCGCTTATTTCCAGGAGATCGCCACGCCGGCGAACAAGGCCTTCCTGGAGAAATTCCACGCCAAGCTTGGTCCAAATGCGCCCTACCTGGGCGCCGAACTCGCCATGATGACCTACCATGGCTTCAACATCTGGGCGGACGGCGTGAGGAAGGCGGGCTCGATCGACCGGATGGCGGTGATCGAGGCACTGGA
>NZ_DATAGQ010000216.1:0-38294 GCF_036263595.1 Geminicoccus sp.
AACGCAGCGGCCTGGCGACCCGTGGCCGGATCAGGCCAGCCCGCGGGCCACGAAGGTGGACAGGCGACGCCCGAACGCGGCGGGGTCGGGCAGGGGCTCGCCCTCGACGATCCGGGCCTGGTCCAAGAGCAGCTCGGCCAGCTCCGGGAAGTCGGGCGTGTCGTCCTTGGCGAGCGTCGCCATGCGGCGGACCAGGTCGTGGCGCGGGTTCAGCTCCAGGACCCGCTTGCCCAGGGCATCCAGCTGGTTGTGGCTCTTGAGGAAGCGCTCCAGCCGCATGTCCATGGCGTCGTCGCCGGCGACCAGGCAGACCGCACTCTGGCGCAGCCGCTTGCTCTCGCGCACGTCCGAGACCTGCTCGCCCAGGGCCGCCTTCAGCTTGGCGATCAGCCGGCCGAGATCGGTGCCGTCGGCGGCGGGTTCCTCGGGCTTCTCGGTCTCGTCCGCGTTCTTCTCGATGCCGGACAGGTCGACGTCACCCTTAGCGAGCGACTTGATCGACTTGCCCTGATAGGTCGTGACCTGCTCCAGCCAGAACGGGTCGACCTGGTCGTCGAGCAGCAGGACCTCGACCCCCTTGGCGCGGGCCTCCTCCAGCTGCGGACTGTTGCGCAGGGCCGCCTGGCTCTCGCCGGAGATGACGTAGATGGCATCCTGGCCGGGCTTCATCCGCCCGACATATTCTTCGAGCGACACCCAGGCTTCGGCGGAGTGGGTCGAGCGGAAGCGGGCGAGCTCCAGGAGACGCTCGCGGTTCTCGCCGTCCTCGTAGAGGCCTTCCTTCAGGACCGCGCCGAAGTCGGACCAGAACGCCAGGTACTTGTCCTGGGCTTCCTTCTCCTCGGCCTTGGCCTTGGTCTTCAGTTCGTCGAGGATCCGCTTGACGATGGTCTTGCGCATCTTCGGCACGACCGTGCTGACCTGGAGAGTCTCGCGGCTGACATTGAGCGGCAGGTCCTGGCTGTCGATCACGCCGGACACGAAGCGCAGATAGCGCGGCAGGAGGTTCTCAAGGTTGCTCGTGATGAACACGCGCTTGACGTAGAGCTTCACGCTGTGCGCGCGCTTGGGGTCGTAGAGGTCGAAGGGCTTCATCGACGGGGCGAACAGGAGCCCCGTGTATTCGAGCATGCCCTCGGCGGTGAAATGCACCCGGGCGAACGGCTCGTCGAAGGCGTGCGCGACGTGGTGGTAGAATTCCTTGTACTGCTCGTCGGTGATCTCCGACTTCGGCCGGGTCCAGAGTGCCGAGCCCTGGTTGATCTGCTCGGGGGCAGCAGGCTCCTCGTCTTCCTTCACCTCGGCCTTGATCACCTGCAGCTTGATCGGAAGGGCGACATGGTCGGAATGGGTGCGGACGATCCGCTTGAGCGTCCACTCGTTCAGGAAGTCCTTGGCGTCGTCCTTGAGGTGGAGCGTGATCGCGGTGCCGCGCTTGATGCCGTCCGACGGCGCTTCTTCCAGCACAAAGCCGCTGCGCCCGTCCGAGGCCCAGGCCCAGGTCGTGCTCTCGCCGGCACGACGCGACGTGACGACAGCCTTATCCGCGACCATGAAGACCGAGTAGAAGCCCACGCCAAACCGGCCGATCAGGTCGACGTCCTTCTTGGCGTCGCCGGTCAAGAGGGACGCGAACTTTGCGGTGCCTGAGCGGGCGATGGTGCCGAGGTTCTCGGCGAGCTCGTCCCGGGTCATGCCGATGCCGTTGTCGGCGATCGTCAGCAGGCCGTTCTTCGCATCTGCCAGGATGGTGATCTGCAGGTCCGGGTCGGTGCCCAGTAGTTCCGGGCGGCTCAGGCTCTCGTAGCGGAGCTTGTCGCAAGCATCCGACGCGTTGGAGATCAATTCCCGCAGGAAGATCTCGCGATCCTTGTAGAGTGAGTTGATCACGAGATCGAGAACACGGCCGACATCGGCCTCGAACGGCTGCATCGTCTCGCTCATCGCCTTGCAGTTCAGAAGGTTGCGCCAAGTGTCGAGCCATCTGGGAATTGGCCGGGGCGTCCGCAAGGCGCGAGCGGGCACATGGGCGCAGGCATGCGCCCGCCCGTAGCCTTTTCACCGATTGCCGCCAGGGCCTGGCCGTTGAGGTCCAGGCTGATCGAGGCGTGGCCGGCGCGGGTCCGGGTGGCGGCGTGGTCCGGATGGATGCCGATCGAGAGGCGCTGCAGCCCGGCAGCGGCCCACGCTTCCTCGTTCTCGGCCGAGATGGTCGGCGCGATGCCGTCATAGCGGATCTCGATGTCCCGCCCGTTCTCGCGGTGGGTGGCCACGAGCGACATCGCCTTGCGCAGGTAATGGCCTTCCTTGAGCAGGCACAGGGCCTGCGCCAAGCCGGCGTGCGTGCGAGCGATCAGTGCCGGGCGGAGCTGACACGCGGTCGCGTTCGCGTTCAGCATCTGGGCCAGATTGGCCAGGGCCTGTCGGAGACACGCCAGTTGATCGTCTCCGCTCTGGGCGACCAGATGCTGGTAGGAGGGCAGGTGGTCGATCATGATTGCGTCGACGTCGTAACGGAGTGGGACGACGAGTGCTGCGGCGGCGGTGGCCGGCGTCATCCCGCAGAGTGGGGCAGATCGGCCGCGTAGCGAGCCGTCAAGTGGATGAGTTCGCCTACGATCACCGCGACGAGCAGCCCGAAGATCCAGCGCTTGGCCGAGGGCGACACCGAGACCCGAGCGCCGATCAGCCCCCCGGCCATGCTGCCAAGGCCCATGGCGAGACCCAGCGTCCAGTCGATGCTCCCGTGGCTGGCGAAGACCAGCATGGCGGCGAAGGTGGTCGGCACGAGCAGCACGTTCTTGACCGCGTTGGCCTGGACCAGGGGCAGCCGGACCGCGAACACCAGGGCCAACAGGAGGTAGGTGGCGCCGTCCAGGACGATGAAGCCGAGCCAAAGACCGACCAGCACGAACAACGCCGCTTCGCGCAGCCCGAAGCGTGGCTCGCCGGTGACGGCAGCGTTGATGATGTCGCGCAGCCTGGTGAGCAGGAGGATCAGTGCCACCAGGACGGCGAAGGTGATGGCCAGACGCAGATCGTGGGCCGGCATGGCCTCGGCCAGCATCGCGCCCGCCACGGCCCCGGCGGTCACCGGCAGGGTGATTCGCATCGCGAGGCGCCAGGGGATCACGCGGCGCCTTGCCAGGTCGGCGCTGGCGGTGATGCCGGCCAGCAGCACCGGGATACGGTTGGTGGCGTTCGCGCTGATCGGGTCGAGGCCCAGGGCCAGCAGGATCGGCAGGGACACGGCCGATCCGGACGATGCCACCGTGTTCAGGAAGCCGCAGGCCAGTCCCGCGACCACCGCGACGAGAAGGGCCTGCGGATCGTATGCCATGCGTGTTCTGGTCGGGCCTCCGCGGGTCCTGCTCCCGCAGCCCGGCCATCCCACCGTATCAGCGGTGCTGTATCGTTCAAGCGGAGGCTCACGCAGGCTTCGGCGCCGGGACCAGCCGCATGCAGGCGACGGGCTGATCGAAGCCGCGAAGCCGGACCGCCGCGAACTCCGTCGTCAGCGGTGCTGCCAGCTCGCGGATGGTCGGATCCTGTGCCATCGCCGCCGACATCATGATCTCGCCAGGGCCAGCCACGGACTGCAGCCGGGCGGCGAGGTTGGCGGTCGAGCCGAAATAATCCAGGCGCTCGTTCAGGGTCACCGCGATCGACGGACCGGCATGCACCCCGATCTTGAGCGAGAGGGGCGGCAGGCCCTCCGGGTTCAGCTCCGGTGTCCGGGTCTGGATGGCGAGCGCCGCCCGCACGGCGTCGAGCGGGTCCGCGAAAGCCGCCATAATCGCGTCGCCGATCGTCTTGACCACCGCGCCGTCATGGTCGCGGATGATGGCGCCCAGCCAGGCAAAATGGGTGCGTACCCGGCCGAACGCCGCAGCCTCGCCGATGCGCTGGTAGAGCGCGGTAGAGCCGGCGAGGTCGCTGAACAGCACGGCCACGCGGGCAATGCCGACCTCGTCGCCCGGCCGCAGCACCTGGTCGGAGAAGAGGTCCCTGAACGCCTGGTTGGCGGCGACCCGGTCGGCCGTGAGCGTGTCGCGCAGCCAGTTGCGATCTTCCAGCACGGCGGTGAGCGGACGCTCCGTCCCGTTGACGAGGTCCAGCCGACCGGGTGCCGCAGGGGGCCCGAACGCCACCATGCCATCCGCCAGCTCGATGGCCGGCAGCGGCCCGCCTTCATGCTCGAGGGTCCGCTCGGGTCCCGGTTCCAGGGTACGGGCGCGATAGGTGGCGGGCGGCAGGTCCAGGTCCAAGGAGCGATGCTCGCCCGGTGCCAGCGTGATGTGGGCGATGATGTGCGGCGTGCTGACCGGGCCCAGCAGGCAGAACTCCCCACCCTGCAGCGCGCGGAGTCCGGCGGCCGGATGGAAGGTGACCTCGACGTTGCGGCTGAAGTCGCGGTCGTAGCGGATGGCGCAGGTGTCGCAATGGGCCTCGGTCGCCAGCTGGTCGAGCGTCGCCGACTGCTGCTTGGCGCCGCGGCAGCGCGGGCAGAGCAGGTCCCAGGACAGATCGAGCAGGCCGCGCCTGGCGGCGTCCAGGCAGGCGGCGATCGTCGCGCGCGGTTGCAGGCCGTGCAGGCGTGCCAGCTGGAGCGGGCGGATGCGGCGCACATCGTTCTCGCCGCCGCTGCGAACGAGGCGGACGATCTCGTCGACGATCGGCAAAGGGTGGCCGGCCGCCAGCAGCTCCGCGCGCAGCCGGTCGATCTGAGCATGCGTGCGAGGCGGCAGCTTGGGCGGCGGGTAGTCGTAGGGGGCCAGGCTCCTTTCCCGCACGAACTCCTCCACCCGCTCGCACATGCGGATGAAGTGCTTCTCCTGGCGCTGCAGGAAGCCGGCGGCGAGCAGCAGGCGACCGCCCACGCCGCGGGGCTCGACCTCGTAGCGATAGCGGGCGATGCAACCATCGCCGTCGTCGTCCAGTTGCAGTGTCACGCGGAGACGGGAGAGCGGGCCATTGTCGATCAGCCGGTCGTGCTCGTACCACCGTTCCTTGATCCAGTTGGCCGGAAGGTCGGTCCACTGCAGGTTCAAGGGGCCAATCCTGGCCTGGCCACGAAAGATCCGGCTCCCGTCGGCAGCCGTGGCATTGGTGATCGGATGGGCCGGCAGGCCTGACGCCTCGTTGAAGCGGGCGGTGTCCGCAAGCGCCGTCCAGACCCTGGAGCGGGGGCCGGCGAAGCGGTGCTGAAAGCGATGCTCGACGGTCATGGCCCCGTCATCCCCTCGTGCACATTTGGCACCGGGTCCTCTTGCATTGTGTCGACGAGAGGGGAATCTTGATCTCCATGAGCTCGATGCGCCCCTCCGATTCGCGCATCCTGGCGGTCCTCGGGCCGACCAATACCGGCAAGACGCACTTCGCGATCGAGCGCATCCTGGCGCACCGCTCCGGCATGATCGGCCTCCCCCTGCGGCTCCTCGCCCGCGAGATCTACGATCGTATCGTGAAGGCACGCGGTCCAGAAGCGGTGCAGCTGGTCACGGGCGAGGAAAAGATCGGCAGCGACAAGGCGGCCTATGTGGTCGCCACCGTCGAGGCGATGCCGATGGACCGGCCGGTAGGATGCCTTGCCGTCGACGAGATCCAGCTGTGCGCAGACTGGGAACGCGGCCACGTGTTCACCGACCGGCTGCTCAACGCGCGCGGGCTGCACGAGACGATCTTCTTGGGCTCGGACACGATGAAGCCGATCATCAAGCGGCTCATTCCCGATGCCGTGCTGATCGCAAGGCCGCGCCTGTCGACCCTGACCTATGCCGGCGAAAGCAAGCTGCACCGGCTGCCCCGGCGCTCGGCCGTGGTCGCGTTCACGGCGGCCGACGTCTATGCGCTGGGCGAGGTGATCCGGCGCCAGCGCGGCGGTGCCGCGATCGTGATGGGCTCGCTCAGCCCGCGGACCCGCAACGCTCAGGTCGCGATGTACCAGGCCGGCGAGGTCGACTACCTCGTCGCCACCGATGCGATCGGCATGGGGCTGAACATGGACCTGACCCATGTGGCCTTCGCCGCGCTGCAGAAGTTCGACGGGCGGGAGCGGCGGCAGCTCACGGTCACCGAGGTGGCGCAGATCGCCGGCCGCGCCGGGCGGCACATGGCCGACGGCACGTTCGGGACCACCAACGGCGTGGGCGAACTGGACGAGCGGATCGTCGAGGCGGTCGAGAGCCACAGCTTTCCGCCGCTCAAGCATATCCGCTGGCGCAATTCCGATCTGGACTTCCGCTCGCTGCAGGGCCTGATCCGGTCCCTGGATGCGGAGCCGGCCGATCCCGCCACGCGCGGCGCCCTGCTCAAGGTGCGCGACGCCCTGGACGACCGCTCCCTGCACATGCTGGCCGCGCGCGAGGAGATCCGCGGGATCGCCGACCGGCAGGACCGGGTCCGCCTGCTGTGGAGCGTCTGCCAGACGCCGGACTTCTCCAAGACGCTGGCCGACAGCCACCTCCATCTGCTGAGCACGATCTACCGCCATCTCACCGGGCCCGAGGGCGTCATCCCCGGCGACTGGGTCGCGCGGACGATCGACCATATCGACCGGATGGACGGCGACATCGACACGCTGATGGGCCGGCTCGCCCATATCCGGACCTGGACCTACCTGTCGCACCGCTCCGACTGGTTCACCGATTCCACCCACTGGCAGGAACGGGCCCGCGCGGTCGAGGACCGGCTGTCGGACGCGCTGCACGAGCGGCTGATGCAGCGCTTCGTCGACAAGCGGACCACGGCCCTGCTCCGGTCGTTGCGCGAGCATGACGACCTGCCGGCGACGGTGGAGCCCGACGGGTCGCTCGCCGTCGATGGCCACCATGTGGGTGTGATCGACGGCTTGGACTTCACGCCGATCGCCGGTGAGGCGGACCTGGCGCGCAAGGCGCTGAGCGCCGCAGCACGGCGTGCCCTGCGCCCGGCCCTGGAGCGCCGGGTCGCCGAGATGCTGGCCGCACCTGTCGAGGATGTCCGCTTCGAGAGCGACGGCACGGTGCGCTGGCGGGGCTCGGTGGTGGGAACGTTGCTGCCAGGCGGCTCGCCGTTGCGGCCATCGGTGCGGCCCAAGGTCAGCGAGGAACTGCGTGGCGACCTGCGCGAGCGGGTCACGGCAGAGCTGGGCCAGCGGCTGGAGGCGTTCATCGCCCATGGCCTGGGCAAGCTGAACCGCCTGGCCTCGGCCAGCAACGATCCGGCGCTGAGCGGCGCCGTGCGCGGCGTGGCCTATGCGCTGGTGGAAGGCATGGGCGCCATCCGGCTGGACAAGGTCGAGAGCCTGTCCGGCCCCCTGAACGAGACCGACCGCAAGGCGCTGGCCAGGCTGGGGGTCCGGCTCGGGGTGGAATGGCTCTACCTGCCGGACCTGATGCGGCCGAGGGCGCGCCTCGTGATCGCGACCCTGGCCAAGGTCTGGACCGGCCGGCCATGTCCCTTGCCGCCGGAGGGCGCCACCACCTGGCGCGATCTGCCGGAGCTTTCCGGGCAGACTCTGGCGGCGCTTGGCTTTGCGCGCTTCGGCGATCTCGGCCTGCGGCTGGACGTGACCGAGCGGCTGGCGGCGCAGTTGCGGGCGCGCGGCCGGGAGAGCCGGCTGTTCGACCTGCCGGGCGACCTGGCGGCGGCGGCGGGGCTGAAGCTCGAGGAACTGATCACGGTGGCAGCTGGACTGGGCTTCGCCTGCGTCGTCGAAGGGGAAGCGCGGCGCCTCGTGCGCATGCGCAAGCGCCGGCGGCCGGACCCGGTCGAGCGCAAGCGGGCGGCGCAGGCCGGTCGTGCCGATTCGCCATTTGCCGTGCTGCGCACGCTCGTAGCCGGAAGCAGTTGAGCATCAGGAGAGCCGGCTGGAGCCCGGCGAAGAGGAGGCAGCTTGCAGGACGAAGCGCTCAGGTTGGACACGTGGCTCTGGCACACGCGGTTCTGCAAGAGCCGCTCCGATGCCCAGAAACTGGTCGAAGGGGGCTGGGTACGCGTGGATGAACGCGTGGTCACCAAGTCCCACCTGCAGGTCCGCACCGGCATGGTGCTGACCCTTCCCCAGGGACGGGACATCAAGGTCGTCCGGGTTCTGGCGATGCCCAGGCGGCGCGGGCCGTTCAGCGAGGCCAGGGAACACTATCAGGAGCTGCCGCTGGCCTGACCGGCCGGCGGGTCAGGCGTTCGGCGCCATCTTTGGCGGGCGCGCGCCGAAGATGGCAGAGCCGACGCGGACCTGGGTCGCGCCGAAGCGGATGGCCGTCTCGTAGTCGGCGCTCATCCCGATCGAGAGTTCGCGGATGCCGTGGCGCCTGGCGAACTTCGCAAGCAGCGCCGCATGCGGAGCGATGTCGTCGCCGTCCGGCGGGATCGCCATCAGCCCCTCGATCTCCAGCGCCAGCTGGCCCCGGCAGAGGTCGAGGAAGCTTTCGAGGCCATCCGGCAGGATGCCGGCCTTCTGTGCCTCCTCGCCCGTGTTCACCTGGACGTAGAGACGGGGAAGCCGGCCCTGCCGGTCACGCTCCTTGACCAGCGAGCGGGCGAGCTTCTCGCGGTCGAGCGTCTGGATGACGTCGAACAAGGCCACGGCCTCGGCGGTCTTGTTGGTCTGCAGGGGCCCGATCAGGTGCAGCTCGATGCCCTCGAACCGTTCGCGGAGTGCCGGCCAGCGATTCTTGGCTTCCTGCACATAGTTCTCGCCGAACGCCCGCTGCCCTTCCTGCAGGGCGGCCTCGATCCGTTCGGCCGGCTGCAGCTTGCTCACCGCGATGAGGCGGACCGATGCGGGATCGCGACCGGCACCGGTTGCTGCCGCCTCGATTCGTGCGCGGACCTCTGCCAGTGCCGCCGCCACTTCCTGTCGAGCGTCCATGAGATCCCTGTGGTGCCGGAGGTACGGCACGCCTCGGTGCCGGCCGGCAGGATTTCGCGATCCCGGCGGCAATGCAACGACCTTCACGCCATCGCCACCCGAAGCCCTGCACCCGGAAAAGTGCAGCATCTGAACGGTCATGTCGCTTTTCCTTCGCACGCCACGACATCTGGCAAACACTGGCGGTCCCCTGGCACTTTTCCGGGCGATCTCGAAGAAGAAGACAAGAACCGAAGCCAGCAGGCAGCGCGGCATGACCTAGACCGGCAGGCCAGACATCGGGCCGTCGCAACATAACGTCGACAGGCGAGAGAATAGCCCCATCGGGGCATTGCTGTCGCAGAGGCAATGGAGATCAGGGGAAATGCCGAGACCCTGTGTAGAACGGTTGGAACAGAGCCGGTGACACCGGGTGATTTGTAGGAACTTCTCTTCAGCCCGATGCTCGTCTTATCAACTGTGTCGCGAGCCGGAAAAGCATGTTGCACTAATGTCGCAGGGCGGAGCCTACCCCCGGCCGAGGCAGCGAAACGAGTTGAGACGTGCGGGTGCCGTGGGCAACTACTCCCTCGGCGACTGGGCCGTGAAGGTCAACCCGTTGGCGGGGGGGACCTAGGTCGGACCTCCGGTCCGGTTCAAAGGTCGCGCTAGTTCGAGAAGGAAGGATAGAGATGAGGATCAAGACCCTCCTGTTGGCCGGCGTGGCCTCAGGCGTTGTCGCGGCAGCAGGCGCCGCCAGCGCGGCCGAGGTCACTCCCGGTGGCGCCCTCGACATCAAGCTTTCGGGTCAGTTCCGTACCGGTGTGGTGTTCGGCGAGAACGACTCCATCAGCGGCCGTGATCCCGGCTACGGCTTCTACACGAATAACCGGTTTTTCATCGACGTCCGCGGCAAGGACGACGGCAGCCTGATGGAGTATGGCGGACGGGTCCGTCTGCGCCTCGACAATGGCCGTGGTAACTTCACGAGCCGGACTCAGCAGATCATCGTAGGCAACGAGCCGATCACGGTTGCCACGGGTGAGACTAGCAGCGGCCCGATCATCGACCGTAGTTGGCTGTTCGTGCGTGGTGGCTGGGGTGAAATCCGCTTCGGTAACGAAGTTGGCCCCGGCGACGAAATGAAGGTCTTCTCTAGCACCGTTGCTGCCGGTACCGGCGGTGTCGACGGTGACTTCAACCCCGCCTTCAATGACTCGCCGTTCACCTACACCGTTCCGCTGAGCGGTGCCGCGACCAAGATCGTGTACTACACCCCGACGCTCGCCGGCTTCCAGGCTGGCGTGTCGTTCGCGCCGGACGATGACGCTGGCGGCCTGATCAGCCAGATCGACGACACTGGCGGTGGTCGTCAGCACGTCGAAGGCGGCATCTCGTACAAGGGCGGCTTCTCGGGTGTCGACCTCCTGGCCTCGGTCACGGCGTCGACGGCCAAGCGGGTCGAAGGCACGAACGACGACGCCGACATCAACGGTATCATGGGCGGCATCAGCGTCGGCTTCGGCGGCTTCAACGTCGCTGGCGCGTACGGCACCAACGGCGGCGACGTCGAGGATGTCGACTACTGGAACGTGGGCATCGGCGGCGCCTTCGGCCCGGCCAAGCTTTCGCTCGAGTACGCCACGGCCGAGGGCGCCGACCAGGAACCGACCGCCATTGTCGCTTCCGCGACCATGGGTCTGATGCCTGGCCTGTCGCTCCTGGCCGATGTCGGCCTGTACGACTCCGACGCCGAGGACTCCGACGAGAGCTTCGCCGGCCTGGTGGCGATCGACATCCAGTTCTGATCGTCGCCCTTCAGGGCACGCTCTTCTGGGAATGCTGCGGCGGGGTATCACCCCGCCGCAGTTTTTTGTTTCTTGCTCGCTTTGTGCGCACGCGCCTGTCAAACTGCGGGCGTGGACGGATGCCGACCTGCTGCTCGGAGTGTGGGATGTTTCGCCTGGTACTGGCAGGCCTTCTGGGATTGATCGGGATGACGCAGTCGGCGACGGCGGCGGATCTCGTGCCTGGAGGTTATGTCGGTGGCGCCAGCGAGACGGCGGTCGAAGGCAATCGGCCTGGCACGATCAGCTTCGGCTTCACCCCGCGCGGCAGCTCCACGGACCGCCTCAGATTCGACTTGTCGGCGGCACCGCTTGAAGCGGCCTCGCAGCCTCGGGTGCTGAATTCGGCGTCTGCCGGAGAGGCTGACGATTTCGTCCTGGGCGGCGCGCTGGTCTGGAACGACTGGACCTTCAACAGCACCGTGCTGCAGCTGGGCGAAGGACAGTTCCAGACGGAGATCCTGGGCGCCGGGGTGGCGTATGGCGGGGTAAGTGCGCGTCTCGCCCTGGCAGAGACGCAGACACCGGTCGGCGAGACCCGCTCCTCGATGCTCCTGAGCACCGACCTGGCCGCATGGTCCTGGCTCACCCTCGAGGGTGACCTCGCGCTGACGGGCAGCAGCACCGACCTGCCAGAAGGCGACGCCGCCGGCCGGCTCGGCATCAGGTTGAGCTTCTGACACAACGGCCGGATGGCGACCCGCCAGGGCGCCCGTGCCGACAGGGTGAACGCAGGCTGGTGATTCCCATGCGCGATGCTATGGTCCGCGCCGACAGATGGGTCAGTCGCGGCCCACGGACTCTACGGCGGACTCGGGCTCGCAACGTGCGTACATCATGGCCGATCTTCCTTCTTCTTGCTGCTCTGGCAGGTTGCACTGACGTCGAGACACAGCCGCCGGAGGACAGGGGGGGCTGGACCAGCCAGGAAGCGCGCCGGCGCGAAGAAACCGGAACGTTCTTTGGCGACGACACGCTCACCCTCTACGGTTCGCGCTCGCGCGAAGCGAAGGCCCGGCAGGAGGATGCCGGCGGCGTTGGCGTCAACAGCTATCTCTGGCGCGCATCGCTCGACACGATCGACTTCATGCCGGTCGCGAATGCCGACCCGTTCGGCGGACTGATCACGACGGACTGGTACCAGCCGACCGACGCTCCGGGCGAACGTTTCAAGGTCCAGGTCCTGGTACGGGACAAGACGCTGCGGGCCGATGGCGTGAAGGTGTCGATCTGGCGCCAGGCGCGGTCCGAAAGCGGCGAGTGGCTGGATGCCTCGGTTGATCCCGGCACGGCCGTGGAGCTCGAGAACCGCATCCTGACGCGTGCCCGGCAGCTCCGGATCGCCGCCAGCGGCGGCGCCTGAGGCGCCTCGTCCATCACCTCGTTTCTTCGACCGGACAAGAATCCGCCATGTCGCGATACGCGTTGCGCGCCGCTGAGCAGAAGTGGCAGCAGACCTGGGAAGACCGGCGCCTGTTCGAGGCGAAGGTCGACCGGACCAAGCCCAAGTTCTTCGCGATGGAGATGTTCCCCTATCCGTCGGGGCGCATCCATATGGGCCATGTGCGCAACTACACGCTGGGCGACCTGGTGGCGCGCTACAAGCGGGCGCGCGGCTTCAACGTGCTGCACCCGATGGGCTGGGACGCGTTCGGGCTGCCGGCCGAGGGGGCTGCGATCAAGCGCGGCATCCATCCGGCGACGTGGACCTATGCCAACATCGCGGAGATGCGGGCGCAGCTGAAGACGATGGGCCTGTCGCTGGACTGGTCCCGCGAGATCGCGACCTGCTCGCCCGACTACTACAAGCACGAGCAGGCCATGTTCCTCGACTTCCTCGAGGCGGGCCTGGTCTATCGCAAGGAAAGCTGGGTCAACTGGGACCCGGTCGACCACACCGTGCTGGCCAACGAGCAGGTGATCGACGGCAAGGGCTGGCGCTCGGGCGCGCCCGTCGAGCGCCGCAAGCTGAATCAGTGGTTCTTCAAGATCACCGAATATGCCGACGACCTGCTCAAGAGCCTGGAAAAGCTCGACCGCTGGCCGGAAAAGGTCCGGCTGATGCAGCAGAACTGGATCGGGCGCTCCGAAGGGGCGAGGGTCCAGTTCACGGTGGAGGGCAGGAACGAGAAGCTGGTCGTCTACACGACGCGGCCGGACACGCTGTTCGGCGCCTCGTTCCTGGCGATCGCGCCCGACCATCCGCTCGCGGACGAACTCGCCTGGACGAATCCGAGCCTCCAGGCCTTTGCCGAAGAGTGCAAGCTGCTCGGCACATCCGAAGAGGCGCTGGAGAAGGCCGACAAGAAGGGCTTCGACATCGGCCTGCGCGCACGCCACCCGTTCCTGCCGGACGTGCTCTTGCCGGTCTATGTCGCCAATTTCGTGCTGATGGACTACGGCACCGGCGCCATCTTCGGCTGCCCGGCCCATGACCAGCGCGACCTGGAGTTCGCCCGCAAGTACGGTCGGCCGGTCATCCCCGTGGTGCTGCCGGAGGGAGCGGATCCGGCCAGCTTCGCGGTCGGCGACGAGGCCTATACCGGCGACGGGACGATCTACCACTCCGACTTCCTGGACGGGCTGGACGTCCCGACGGCGAAGAAAACGGTGATCGACCGGCTGGAAGAGATGGGTGTCGGCGAGCGGCAGGTACAGTTCCGCCTGCGCGACTGGGGCCTGTCCCGCCAGCGCTACTGGGGCTGCCCGATCCCCGTCCTGTATGCCGAGGACGGCACGGTCGTGCCGGTGCCGCGCGACCAGCTGCCGGTCACGCTGCCCGAGGACGTGGACTTCGCCAGGCCCGGCAATCCACTGGACCTGCATCCGACCTGGAAGCACACGACGCTGCCGGACGGGCGGCCCGGCACACGCGAGACCGACACGATGGACACCTTCGTGGAGTCGTCGTGGTACTTCGCGCGCTACTGCTCGCCGCACTACGAGGACGGCCCCTGCCGCAAGGACGAGGTCGACTACTGGCTGCCGGTGGACCAGTATATCGGCGGCGTCGAGCATGCCGTGCTGCACCTGCTCTATTCGCGCTTCTATGCCCGCGCGATGAAGAAGGTCGGCTACCTCTCGATGGACGAGCCGTTCGAGGGCCTGTTCACCCAAGGCATGATCAACCACCAGACCTACCAGGATGAGCAGGGCAACTGGCTGGAGCCTGGCAAGGTCAGGAAGAACGACGCCGGCCAGTGGGTGACGATCGATGGCGAGCGGCCGGTCAAGGCCGGCCGTGTCGAGAAGATGAGCAAGTCCAAGCTCAACACGATCGATCCCACCGACATCATCCAGGGCTATGGCGCGGATACCGCCCGGCTGTTCATGCTGTCGGACAGCCCGCCCGATCGCGACCTGGAATGGACCGATGGCGGGATCGACGGAGCCTGGCGCTACCTGAACCGCCTGTGGCGCCTGGTCGACGAGACGGCCGAGCGGCTGGGTCCGGCCGGCGTCTCGCCGGTTGACGTGGCCGGTCCTGACCTCGAGCTGCGCCGCGCCGTCCACGCCACGATCGAGGGCGTCACGGGCGCCATCGAGCGCTTCCACTTCAACAAGGCAGTGGCGCTGCTGCGCGAGCTGCACAACACGCTGGACAGCCATCTCAAGCGCAACGATCCGGCACCTGCCGTGCTGCGCGAAGCAGTCGAGATCCTGGTCCGGCTGTTCAATCCCATGATCCCGCATGTGACCGAAGAGGCATGGGAGCGGCTGGGCCACGACGTGCTGCTGGCGGAAACACCTTGGCCGGAGCCGGACAAGAGCCTGGCCGGAGCCGATGAGGTGGTCCTGCCGATCCAGGTGAATGGAAGGCGCCGCGGCGAGATCCGCGTGCCGAAGGGTGCCGAACGCGCCATCGTCGAGGCGGCTGCCCTGGCGGAGCCCGGCACGATCCGGGCGATGGAAGGCAAGCCGCTCAAGAAGATCGTGGTGGTGCCGGACAAGATCGTGAACGTGGTGGTCTGATGCGTGCAATCCGGCAAGGCCGTCGCTCCTTCCTCGCCGCGTCGGCTGCGCTGACGCTGCCGGGCCTGCTCGGCGCCTGCGGATTCCAGCCGCTCTACGGCGATTTCGGCGGCGACGACGTCAAGCCGGAACTCGCGGCGGTCGCGGTCATCGTCCCGCACGGGCGGCTGGGACAGTCGGTCAAGGCGGCCCTGGCCGCCGACCTCAATCCCGCCGGCATCTCGGTCCCGCCCGAATACTTCCTGTCGGTGTCCCTGGGACGGACGACGCGTGCCCTGGCGATCCAGCTGAACAGCACGATCACGCGCTACGACCTCATCCTGGACGCCACTTTCGCGCTCAGCCGCAACGCCGACAACGCCACCGTCTACCGCAACCGTGTGCGCCGGATCGCCAGCTACAATGTCAGCCAGGCTCCCTATTCGACCCAGGTGGCCGAAGAGGATGCCGAGCGGCGGGCGGCGGTCGAGGTGTCGCGCCAGATAGCCACGCTCCTGGCCGTCTTCTTCCGTGATCAGAAGGTCAGGCTGGACGAGCCGGCCTCGTGATCGTCCAGCCGAAACGGATCGAGGCGTTCCTGGCGAAGCCCGATCCCGGCATCTCCACCTTCCTGGTCTATGGTCCCGACCGCGGCATCGTCGTGCAGCGGGTCGAGGCGCTGCTGGCCAGGCTGGTGAGCGATCCGAAGGATCCGTTCCTGGTCGGCGACCTTCCCGCCGAGCGGGTCGCGCAGGAGCCTCGCCTGCTGCTCGAAGAGGCGCAGAGCATGTCGCTCCTGGGCGGCCAGCGCGTGGTGCGGGTGCGCGACGCCGACGACCGCGTCAAGGCTGCCGTGCGTGACCTTTTCAAGCTCGACGCGCAGGAAAGCTACGTCCTGCTGGAGGCCGGCGAACTGCCGTCCGCTTCCGACCTGCGCAAATCGGTCGAGAAGGCAGCCAAGGCCGCCGCCATCGCCTGCTACCGGGACGAGGGGCGCGGCCTGGAGGACGTGCTCCGGACCGAACTGCAGCGGCACGGCCTCGTGGCCGATCGCGACGCCTTGCATGCCCTCCAGGCATCATTGGGTGCTGACCGCGCGGTGACGGTCGCGGAGATCGAGAAGCTGGCCCTTTATGTCGGCGGCGTCCCGGGGTCGCGGGTGACGCTCGAGGATGTCTGCGCCGTCATCGGCAATTCCGGCGTGCTGACACTGGACGACCTGATCCTGGACGTGCTGATCGGCGCCTCCGGTTCGCTCGCGGCCGACCTGGAGCGCCTGCTGGCCGAGGGCGGCAACGAGATCATGATCGTGAACCGGCTGTCCGCCGCATTCGGCCGGCTGATCCGGATGCGGACACAGGTGGACGGCGGCGCCAGTGCCGATCAGGTCGTCGAAGCCCTCTTCTGGAAGGTGCGTGACCCCTGGAAGCGTGCGCTCGGCCGCTGGTCGACCCGCGCGGCCCAGCGGGGAGCCATCGAACTGCTCGAACTCGATCTGCGGCTGAAGGGTGAGGGCGGCCCGCCCAGGCGGGAGCTTCTGGAGCGTGTCCTGTTCGTCCTGTGTGATCCCAGGTTGCGCAGTGGCCATGCCGGCTGACCACATCCTGTGGCGACGAGGAGGTCCGCCGCGATTTCTCTCATCATCAAAACTCTCTAGCATCCGCCACGTCCGATCGGGGGAAGGTCGTTGCTGAGCTACGTGATCCGTCGGTGCCTCACGATGATCCCGACGCTGATCGCGATCAGCGTCGTCGTGTTCATCATCATCCAGCTGCCACCCGGCGACTATCTCACCAGCCAGATGGCCGAGATGCAGTCCCAGGGCGAGAACATGCCCCAGGAGCAGCTGCAGCACCTGCGCGCCCGGTATGGATTGGACCGTCCGCTCTGGCAGCAATACCTGTACTGGGCGGTCGGCCTGCTGCAGGGCGACCTCGGCTGGTCGTTCGAGTACAACCTGCCGGTCGCGGACGTGATCGGCGACCGGGTGCTCCTCACCTTCGTGATCAGCTTCGCCACCATCCTGTTCACCTGGATCGTGGCGTTCCCGATCGGGATCTACTCGGCCACCCACAAATATTCCTGGGGCGACCATACCCTTACCCTGCTGGGCTTCCTGGGCCTGGCCACGCCGAACTTCCTGCTGGCCCTGGTGATGCTCTACCTGGCGAATGTCTGGTTCGGCACGTCGATCGGCGGCCTGGTCGACCCGCAATATATCGACCAGCCCATGTCCTGGGGGAAGTTCGTGTCGGTGCTCGAGCATATGTGGATCCCGGTGATCATCATCGGGACCTCCGGTACGGCCGCGATGATCCGCCGGCTGCGCGCGAACCTGCTGGACGAGCTGAAGAAGCCTTACGTCACCACGGCGCGGGCCAAGGGCCTGCCCCGGCAGCGGGTCCTGATCAAGTACCCGCTCCGGGTGTCCCTGATCCCGTTCGTGGCCGACATCGGCAATCTCCTGCCCGAGTTCATCAGCGGCGCCGCCCTGGTCTCGGTGGTTCTCTCCCTGCCCACGACCGGGCCCATGCTGGTGCGCGCCCTGCAGACCCAGGACATGTACCTGGCCGGCTCCTTCCTCATGCTGGAGGCGACCCTGGTCGTGATCGGCACGCTCGTTTCCGACATCCTTCTGGGCTTCCTCGATCCGCGGATCCGGCTGGGCGCTGGAGCCGAGCGATGAGCGAGGTCAAGGAGGTCGCCACCGACCGCTGGGTCGACCCCGCGCCGTTCGACCCCTACGAGGAGGACCCGGTCGACCCCGAACGCGAACGCTGGGCGAAGGCCTCGCAGTGGCAGCTATTGTGGTGGCGCTTCAAGCGGCACCGCCTGGCCGTCGTGTCGATGTGGTTCCTGGCCTTCATGTACGCCACGATCTTCGTGACCGAGTTCATCACGCCGAACGGGCGCGATACCCGGGACCCGCGCAGCATCAACAGCCCGCCGCAGATGGTCCACCTGTTCCACGAGGGCGCGCTCGTCGGGCCGTTCGTCTATGGCTGGAAGCAGACGCTCGACATGAAGACGCTCAAGCGGATCTATGTCGAGGATCGCTCGAAGGTCCAAAAGCTGCGCTTCTTCTGCCATGGCGACCCGTATCGGTTCTGGGGGGTGGTGCCTGGCGACCTGCACCTGGTCTGCCCGGCGGAGAACGGGACCTTCTTCCTGTTCGGCACCGACCGCCTCGGACGCGACATGTTCTCGCGGATCATGTACGGCGCCCGGGTCTCGCTGACGATCGGCCTGATCGGCATCGCCGTGAGCTTCGTGCTCGGCATGAGCCTGGGCGGGCTGGCCGGCTGGTACGGCGGCTGGATCGACTCGGCGGTCCAGCGGCTGATCGAGGTGATCCGCTGCTTTCCCACGATCCCGCTCTGGCTGGCCCTGTCCGCGGCAATGCCGGTCCACTGGGATCCGATCTGGGTATTCTTCGGCATCACCATCATTCTCGGCCTGATCGACTGGACGGGCCTGGCGCGCGCCGTCCGTTCGAAGGTCCTGTCCCTGCGCGAGGAAGACTTCGCCCAGGCGGCGACCTTCATGGGTGCCAGGCCGGCCCGGGTGATCGGACGCCACCTTATCCCGTCCTTCACCAGCCATCTGATCGCCTCGGCGACGCTGTCGATCCCCGGCATGATCCTGGGCGAGACCGCCCTGTCGTTCCTGGGCCTGGGTGTGCGGGCACCCATCGTGTCGTGGGGCGTGCTGCTCAACGACGCCCAGAACGTCAACGTGGTAGCGCTCTATCCGTGGCTGCTCCTGCCCGTCGTGCCGGTCATCCTGGTGGTGCTGGCCTTCAACTTCATGGGTGACGGGCTGCGCGACGCGGCCGATCCGTACAACTGAGCGCGCGGGACCAGGACAAAGAAAAGGCCCGGGGGCGAGCCCCCGGGCCTTAATCGGTCACGAAGCGGCAGCTAGGTCGGTGCCGTTCGTGACGCTCGGGCCAAAAGGAAGATGGTCACGCTGGTATAGAAGCAAGGGCCGTGCCAACTCCTCTGCGCAGGGGATCTTCCGCCGCGAAGGGTTGCCGACTGGCCAAGCGTTGATCAGATGCCTGCCTGGACGGCAGCCATGGGGTCGACGGAGCGTGAACGAGCAACTGGGCAGGGTGTGACAATGTTCGACGTGGTGATCGTTGGCGGTGGCCTGACCGGCCTGGCCGTGGCAGCCGGCATCGGCGCTGCTGGTGGTCGAGCGCTCGTCGTCGAGCAGGAGCCCGTCCGGCGCCTGGTGGAGCCGGGCTTCGATGGCCGGGTGACCGCTGTGGCGCTCGGATCCAAGCGCCAGCTGGACCGCTACGGAGTCTGGCCGCTGGTCGGCGAGGCCCAGCCGATCCTGAACATCGTGGTCGGCGAGAAGGGGTCGCCCGCGAAGGTCCGTTACGACCACAAGGATGTCGGCACCGAGCCGTTCGGCTGGATCGTCGAGAACCGTCTCCTGCGCAAGGCGCTGCTGGCCAGGCTGGACGAGCTGCCGGAGGTCGAGATCCTGGGGGCGAGCCGGATCGAAGAGCTGGATCGCGCGCCTGAGCGAGTGACGGTGAAAATCCGTGGCGGCCGCACCGAAACGACCAAGCTGCTGCTCGTGACCGAAGGCAGATACAGCCAGACTCGCGCCCAGCTCGGCATCGACGTCCAGGACTGGAACTACCGCCAGCGCGCCTTCGTGTGCACGCTTGCGCACGAAAAGCCGCATGAAGGCCTAGCCGTGGAAAGGTTCTTTCCCGACGGGCCGTTCGCGATGCTGCCGATGACCGGCAACCGCTCGTCCATTGTCTGGGCCTTGGAGGAGCGGCTGGCCGAGGAGGTCGGCCGGCTGGACGACGGCATGTTCCTGGCCGAGGTGGCGGAGCGGTTCGGCGATGCGCTGGGCCAGCTGGAGCTGGTTGGTTCCAGGTTCGCCTATCCCTTGCGCATGGTGATGGCGGAACGGGCGACCGATCGGCGGGTGGCCCTGGTCGGCGACGCGCTTCGCGGCATCCACCCAATTGCCGGCCAGGGCTGGAACCTGGCGTTGCGCGATGTCGAAGCCGTCGTGGACCTTGTGTCGGAGCGCCTGCGGGCCGGATTGGATCCGGGCGATGCCGCGACCCTGGAGGCCTACGCTTCACGGCGGCGCTTCGACGGGCTGTCGATGGTGGCGGTCACCGACGGCATCAACCGGCTGTTCGGCAACGACATCTTTCCGATCAAGCTGGCGCGGGAAACCGGGCTGGCGGTGGTGGAGCGTATCAGGCCGCTCAAACGCCTGTTCATGCGCCACGCCATGGGCACGCTGATGGGGAACTAGGAGCGAGGGATGGACGGCAGCGAGCCGACGAGGCTGTCCGCGGGCGGCTGCCAGTGCGGCGGCGTGCGCTATGAACTGACCGAGCAGCCGTCGGCGGTCTATGTCTGCCACTGCCGGGAGTGCCGCAGGCAGTCGGCCTCGGCGTTCGGGATCTCCGTGATCGTGACCTGGCCGGCGGTGCGCCTGACCAGCGGCGTGCCCCGCTCCTGGACACGCCCGACGTCAACCGGCGATACGCTGGACTGTGCCTTCTGCGGGAATTGCGGTTCTCGGCTGTGGCACCGCTCGGTGCGGGACGGCAGCGTGAGCATCAAGGGCGGGCCCTGGACGAGCCGCCCGACCTTCGGCACGCGATGCATATCTGGACGTCGCGGATGCTGCCGGGGATCTGCCCGCCCGAGGGCGTGACTTGCTATCCGGAAGAGCCGCCTATTCCACCCAGCCCAGCTGCGACTGGAAGCTGAGCCCGTCGTAATAGTCCGTGATGGACGTGATCAGGCCATCCCGCACGTCCATCACGCTCACGCCGTCCAGGCTGAACGCATGGCCGGAGGCAGGCACATCCTCGGGCCAGACGCCGGAATTGGTACCGGAGATCCGCCATTCGAAGGCAACCCGCCCGCCCGTCGCGATCGGCGCGCCGCGCATCTCCCAGTGGAGGTCGGGTACGGCCTTGAGGTAGGGATCGATGACGGTCGAGCGGATCGTGTCCCGCCCGACCTGCGGCTCGCCGATCGTGACGTCGAGATAGACGGCGTCGGGGGCGAGCAGGCTCGTGGCCCTGGCCGCGTCATGGGCGCTGAACGCGGCGACATAGGCCGTGGCGACGGCGACAGGGTCCTGTTCCTGAGCGACCAGGGGCAGGGCGGCGGTGGCCAGCCCGGTGGCAGCCCCCGCCAGCAGGGTGCGGCGAAAGGGCATCTCAGGTGACCCAGGCGATCCGGAGCAGGTTCGTGGCCCCGGGCGTGCCGAACGGCAGGCCGGCCGTGATCACGATGCAGTTGCCGGCCTGCGCGAAGCCTTCCTCCACCGCGTAGCGCCGTGCCTTGTCGACCATCTCGTCCAGGGAGTGGGCGTCGCCGGTGAAGATCGGGTGGACGCCCCAGGCCAGCGCCAGCTTCCGCGCCGTTCCCATGCGCGTGATCAGGCCGATGATCGGACGGTCCGGCCGTTCGCGCGCGGCCCGCAGCGCCGTGGCGCCGCTGGTCGTATAGGTCACGATCGCGACCGCCTGCATGGTCCGGGCGACCTGGCCTGCCGCCAGCGTGATCGCATCGGCCGTCGTGCGCTGCGCCTGCGCGTGATAGGCGTCGACATAGGTGCGATAAAGGGGATCGCGCTCGGTGGTCTGGATGATGCGGTCCATGATCTGGACGGCTTCGACCGGATAGTCGCCCGAAGCGCTCTCGGCCGACAGCATCATCGCGTCGGCGCCGTCGAACACGGCCGTGGCCACGTCGGACGCCTCGGCGCGCGTGGGTGCCGGCGCCTTGATCATGCTTTCCAGCATCTGGGTCGCGACGATCACCGGCTTGCCCTGCTCGCGCGAGGCCCGGATGATCTTCTTCTGCAGGCCGGGCACCACCTCGGGTGGCATCTCCACGCCCAGGTCGCCTCGGGCGACCATGATGCCGTCGACGAGCTCCAGGATCTCGTCCAGCCGGTCGATCGCCTGCGGCTTCTCGATCTTGGCCATGATCGAGGCGCGACCAACCACCAGCTTGCGTGCCTCCGCCACGTCGTCCGGACGCTGCACGAAGGACAGGGCCACCCAGTCGAACCCCATGTCCATGCCGAACGCGAGGTCGGTCAGGTCCTTGGGCGTGAGCGCCGAGATCGGCAGCACCGCATTCGGGACGTTCACCCCCTTGCGGTCGGAAAGCGGGCCGCCGGTCACCACGACGGTCTCCGCGAAATCCGCGCCGACCTTCTCGACCCGAAGCCGGATCTTGCCGTCGTCGAGCAGCAGTTCCGTGCCGCTCCTCAGTGCTTTGAAGATCTCGGGATGGGGCAGTCGCACCCCGCGAACGCTGCCGGGCCCGCCTTCCAACTCCAGCCGGAAGTTCTCGCCCCTGGTGAGGTCGATCCTGCCCTCGGCGAAGGTGCCGATCCGGAGCTTGGGCCCCTGCAGGTCCATCAGGCAGGCGATCGGCCGGCGCCGGTCCTTCTCGATCGCCCGCACCATCCGGAAGCGCTCCGCATGGTCCTCGTGGCTGCCATGGCTGAAATTGAACCTGAACACATCCACGCCGGCATCGGCGAGCGTGCGGATCCGTTCTTCCGTGCTGCTGGACGGGCCCAACGTGGCCACGATCTTGGCGCACCGTTCGCGGCGCATGACAGTCCCTTTGTCGTAAGCACGGCTCGTATAATCCCGGCGGGCCACCCTGTCATGACACGGCGGTGCGGGGACACCATGCGAAGTTGGGTGCAAGGCTTCTGAAAAGCGATGCCCCGGCCGCCGTCCGACCGGACATCGGCTCCAGGCCGCGCCGGCGCAGCCATGAAGCTTGATTGATAAAGCTGCATGGTATATTCGCGTCAAGGTAGAAATACGGATCTGTCGATGATCGCTGCCACCTTGCCCGCCATGTTTCGGACCGCGGCCGGCACGCTGGGACGCGCAGTCCTGGACGCCATGCTGCCACCCCGCTGCCCGGCCTGCGGCGAGATGGTTGCCGCCCAGGGCTCCCTTTGCCCGGCCTGCTGGACGCAGTTGCGCTTCATCGCGGAGCCTGCCTGTCAGCGCTGCGCCCTGCCGGTGCCGCAGGCCGCACCCGGCCTCGTCGTCTGCCCGACCTGCATCGCCGATCCGCCCGTCTACCAGCGCGCGCGGGCGGCTCTGCGCTACGACCCGGCCTGTGCGCCGATGATCCTGGCGATGAAGCACCGGGCAAAGCTGCAGGCGGTATCCGCCTTCGGCGGCTGGATGACACGGGCCGGGCAGGACCTGTTCGAAGGCGCCGATGCCCTCGTTCCGGTCCCGCTGCACCGCTGGCGGATGCTCAAGCGGGGGTTCAACCAGTCCAGCCTCCTGGCGGACGTGGTGTCGTCACGGGCAGGCGTGCCCAGCTTCAAGGACGTGCTCGTGCGGCGTCACGCCACCAGGAGCCAGCAGGGCCTCGGGGCCGCCGAGCGCCTGCACAACATCACCAGCGGCTCCTTCGAGGTCGCGGCCCGTCGGCGGAGCCAAGTCGAGGGACGCCGGTTGATCCTGGTAGACGATGTGCTGACGACCGGGAGCACCTTGTCGGCCTGTGCCGCCGTCTTGCTGCGGTCCGGTGCCGCCAATGTGGACGTCCTGGTCCTGGCAAGGGTGGTACGGGACGAACTCGTCACCATATCGTCACGTAACTAATGGTCATCCGCCGGCTTCGGGTCGAACGGGTGACTCAGTCTTCGGAGTACTGACCCGATCATGCCCAAGATCGAGATCTATACAACGCCGATCTGCCCGTACTGCATCCGTGCCAAGCGGCTTTTGGATCGCAAGGGCGTCGCCTATGACGAGATCGATCTGTGGAGCGATCCGGGCCGGCGCACCGAGATGCTGAGCCGCGCTGCCGGCCGCACCACCGTCCCGCAGATCTTCATCGATGGCCGCGGCATTGGCGGCAGCGACGATCTGCATGCCCTGGATGCTGCCGGGCGGCTGGACGGCATGCTTCTCGCTGGCGAAGATGGAAGCGCCAGCTCTGCGCGATCCGCATCGCGGGCGTAGACGAGCCTTAGGCTGCTGGGAGCGGCGATGTGATCAAGTTCACGCTGCGGTGTGCGGCTGACCACGAGTTCGAAGGCTGGTTTCGCGACAACGCGTCCTTCGAGGAGCAGGCCGCAAAGGGCGTGCTCACCTGTCCGGTCTGCGGTGATGCCAAGGTCGCCAAGTCCATCATGGCACCGTCGATCCGGACGTCGGAGAGCGCCCAGGCGGCCAGGGCGGAGCAGCGCGCCAGGATGGCGACGCTCATGCAGCAGCTCAAGGCCGCCCACGAGCATGTCGAGAAGAACTTCGAGAACGTAGGTGAGCGCTTCGCCGAGGAGGCCCGCGCAATCCATTACGGCGAGAAGGAAAAGCGGGACATCTTCGGGCAGACGACCGCCGAGGAGGCGAAGAGCCTTCATGACGAGGGCGTGACGTTCTCTTTCCTGCCGCCCCTGCCGAAGGTCGATGCCTGAACCGGCCGGTCAGGCATCCCCAGCCGTCGACTTCAGGAAGTCCGCGATTGTGCGCAGGGCGGCCGGCATGAGCTGGCGGTGGGGGAAGGCCAGGTGGCGTCCTGGAAAGGGTGTGCACCAGTCGTCCAGGAATGCCTCCAGCGTTTCACGCTCCAGGTCGGCTCGTGCCGCCGCGAGCGCCACGGACGATACGTCGCTCGCGACCGGCCCTTGCGGCATCAGGATGATGATGTCGCCGTTTCGCTCGAACGCCCAAAGGACGATCCTGCCGCTGGCGGACCGGTGGACGAGCGTCGGGAGGATCCGAGCGGCACGGCAATCATGTCCTGGCCCAGGCTCTCCTCGCAGCGCATGCCTGTATCGAAGCCGCCCGGGACGACGTCGACGAACCCTTTGGCCGCGATGACTTCCGCCCGCACACCTGGATGCATGGCGAGAAAGGCTGCCAGCTTCGGCGCCCGCACGAACTCAGGGCGCATGCCGTCCATCGGTGGCCGCTACGACAGCCGCCAAATGGCCCACCTGCACAGCGAGCGAGGCTGAGCTCGGCCGGTCAGGCCTTCGCGGCGACCATCAGGTAGTTCACGTCCGGTCGGGGAGCATCTACGAACCGGCCGGTTCGTGCGTCGTAGCGGACCGAGCGGACCTCGCGCAGGGTCAGACCGGCAGCGCGCACCATGCGTGCCAATTCCGACGCGTTGACGAAGCGCTTCCATTCGTGGGTGCCGGTCGGCAGCCAGCGCAGCAGGTACTCGGCCGCCACGATCGCCTGCAGCCAGGCGCGATTGGTGCGGGCGATGGTGGAGAGGACGAGGAGGCCGCCATCGGCCACGCAGGCAGCCGCCTCCCGGACGAACGACGCCGGGTCCTCGCTGTGCTCCACCACCTCGAGCGCGCAGACGATGTCGAAGCGCTGGCCCGCGGCGGCGATGTCGCCGACCAGGCCGGTGCGGTAATCGATCGACAGTTGCTCGGCCGCCGCGTGGGCCCGGGCGACCTCGATCACCTCCTCGGCCGGATCGATCCCGGTGACGACGGCATCGAGCCGCGACATCGGTTCACAGAGCAGCCCGGCGCCGCAGCCGATGTCGAGGAGGGTGCGCCCAAGAAGGGGTTGGCGGGTCGAAGGGTCCTGGCCGAACTGCCGGCAGACCGCCTGCTTGATCGCATCGATCCGCCAGGGGTTGAGCGCATGGAGGGGCGCCATCGGCCCGGCCGGATCCCACCACTCGGCAGCCAGGCCGGCGAATTTCTGAACTTCCCGCTCGTCCACGGCCGCGCGGGCGGACGCATCCGGATCGGCACCCGTCTTTGTGGCGTTGCGCTTCACGTTGCAGCCTTCTTTCACCCAGAGGTTCCATTCGAAGCGAGCGGGTGCCCTTTTTGCGTACCGACGTGCCATCGATGCTGCGCGGCGGTGGGTGGGCTTGTGGTCCTCCTGACGCATCGATAAGAGAGCCGCGTCCATTCAACCGTGGGACAATGCCGCGACGCGCGCCGGCGGCCCTTCCCGCGCCACTCGAGAGCGTCGATCCTTGGCTCTGCTCGTTCAGAAGTATGGCGGCACGTCCGTCGCCGATCCAGACCGCATCCAGAACGTGGCGCGTCTGGTCAAGCGCGCCGTGGACGAGGGCCACCAGGTCGCCGTGGTCGTCTCGGCGATGGCCGGCACGACCAACCAGCTGGTCAACTGGGTCGACGAGATCGATGCCGGGCATTTCGACCCTGCCGAATACGATACGGTGGTGGCGGCCGGCGAGCAGGTCACCAGTGGCCTGCTGGCGATCGCGCTCAACAAGCAGGGTGTGCGCGCGCGGTCCTTCCAGGGCTGGCAGATTCCGCTCCTGACCGAGGGCGGGCACGCCAAGGCCAGGATCGGGTCGATCCCCGCCGACAACCTGAAGCGGGCGCTGGACGAGGGACAGGTCGCGGTCATCTCCGGCTTCCAGGGCATCTCGGAGGCGGGCCGGATCGCGACCTTGGGCAGGGGCGGTTCCGATACCTCAGCCGTGGCGATCGCCGCCGTGCTGGGCGCGGAGCGTTGCGACATCTATACCGATGTCGACGGGGTCTACACGACCGACCCACGCATCCACGAGAAGGCGCAGAAGATCGACCGGATCACCTACGAGGAGATGCTGGAGCTGGCCTCGCTGGGTGCCAAGGTGCTGCAGACCCGGTCGGTGGCCGTCGCGATGCAGCACCGGGTGAGGGTGCAGGTCCTCTCCTCTTTCGAAGACAAGCCCGGCACGCTGGTGGTCGGCGAGGACGAGATCATGGAAAGCAACATCGTCACCGGCATCGCCCACAGCAGGGACGAGGCCAAGATCACGCTGGCCGGTGTGAACGACAAGCCGGGCGTGGCCGCCGGGATCTTCGGCCCGCTGGCCGAGGCGAACATCAATGTCGACATGATCGTGCAGTCCGTCTCGTCCGACGGCGCCACGACCTCGATGACGTTCACCGTGGGCAAGGCGGATCTCATCCGTGCCAAGGCCCTGCTGGACAGCCTGAAAAGCAGCGTCGGGATCGAGCGCGTCGATGCCGATGGCAACGTCGTGAAGATTTCGGTCGTCGGCGTGGGCATGCGTAGCCATGCTGGGGTGGCGCATACCATGTTCCGTACGTTGTCGGAGCGCGGGATCAACATCCAGGCGATCTCGACCTCAGAGATCAAGGTGAGCGTCCTGATCGCGTCGGACTACATGGAGCTCGCAATCCGCTCGCTGCACGCTGCCTACGGACTGGACGCTTCCTGACGTGACGATCCTGCCTCCGCATCCGCTGCTGACGGCCGCTTCGTGCAAGGGGCGCCGGTTCCTTGGCTGCGAGCTGGCGATCCTGGGCGGCGCCATGACCTGGGTCAGCGAGCGCAACCTGGTCACCGCGCTCGGGCAGGCGGGTGCCTTTGGCGTCCTGGCCTGCGGTGCCATGCTCCCGGAACGGCTGGACGAGGAGATCGCCGCCACCCAGGCGATGTCCTCGACTCCCTTCGGCGTCAACCTGATCGTGATGCATCCGGACCTGCCCCGGCTGGTCGAGGTCTGCCTTGACCGCAAGGTGGGTCACGTCGTGCTGGCGGGCGGGCTCCCGCACAAGGACACGATCGAGGCCATCAAGAAGGGCGGTGCGAAGCTCGTCTGCTTCGCGCCGACCCTGGCGCTCGCGAAGAAGCTGGTCCGCTCCGGCGCCGACGCGCTGGTGATCGAGGGCAGCGAGGCCGGCGGCCATATCGGCCCGGTATCGACCTCGGTGCTGGCGCAGGAGATCCTGCCATTCGTCACCGATGTCCCGGTATTCGTGGCGGGCGGGATCGGCCATGGCGAGATGATCGCGGCCTACCTGCGGATGGGCGCGTCCGGCGTCCAGATGGGCACGCGCTTTGCTGCCGCGACCGAATCGATCGCCCATGCCGCGTTCAAGCAGGCCTTTGTACGGGCCAGCGCCCGCGACGCGGTGACCTCCGTCCAGGTCGATCCGGCCTTCAAGGTGATCCCGGTGCGCGGGCTCGCGAATGCCGGCACCCAGCGCTTCATCGAGACCCAGATCGACGTGATCGGCCGCCATCGCCGCGGCGAGACCAGCTTCGAAGAAGCTTCGCTGCTGATCGAGCGTTTCTGGGCAGGGGCGCTGCGGCGTGCGGTGGTCGAAGGCGATGTCGAGCAGGGATCGTTGATGGCAGGGCAGAGCGTCGGCTTCGTCAAGGCGGTCGAGCCGGTGGCCGCGATCCTGGCCGAGCTGGTCGCGCAGACCGAGACAGCGCTGGCACGCACCGCCCAGGCGGGTGCCTTGCCCGCGACAGCGGCGTAGCGCCGTGGCCCCGCGGCACGGGGCGGTCGACCCGTCCACGGGTGACAGGCTGCGCAGCTACGACCAGACGGCGGCGTCGCGGCGGCTGCTCCGCCGGCTGATCGAGGTGGCGGCGATCCCGCTCGAGCCGCAGCAGCGCCTCGACCGGGTCGTGCGGATGATCGCCTCCGACATGGTCGCGGAGGTCTGCTCAGTCTATGCGCAGCGTGCCGGCGATCTTTTGGAGTTGTTCGCGACCGAAGGCCTGTCAGCGGACGCGGTCCATCGTGTGCGCATGCGGGTGGGCGAGGGTCTGGTCGGCTCGATCGCTGCCACCGGCAAGGTCGTCAACACGGCCGACGCGCAGTCCCACCCGAACTTCCGCTACTTCCCCGAAACGGGCGAGGAGATCTACCACTCGTTCCTGGGCGTGCCCTTGCTCAGGTCCGGCCGGGTGGCGGGCGTGCTCACGGTCCAGAACCGGGCGCCCCGGCACTATTCCGAGGACGAGGTCGAGGCCCTCGAGGTCATCGGCACCGTGCTGGCCGAGATGTTCGCCTCGGGCGGGCTCGTCGACCTCAACGTCTACGGCTACATTGCGGGGCTTCGCCGGGAATCGACCAGGCTGGAAGGCACCCGCCTGGTCGAAGGCGTGGCGATCGGCCGGGCCTGGCTGCACGAGCCGAAGATCGTCATCTCCCGCCTGGTCGCCGAGAATACCGGGACGGAACTGGAACGGCTCGACGTGGCGGTGCAGCGCTTCCGGGCCTCGATGGACGCGCTGGTCGAGAACCCCGACCTCGGTCCTGGCGAGCATCGCGACGTGTTCGAGGCGCTCAGGATGTTCGCGCACGACCCGAGCTGGGTGCGCCGGATCCGCGAGACGATCGAGACCGGCCTTTCCGCCGAGGCCGCGGTCCGGCGCGTCCAGGAGGAAACCCGCCTGCGCCTGGGCCATGTGGCCGATCCCTACCTGAGGGAGCGGCTCCAGGACCTGGACGACCTGGCCAACCGGCTCCTCCGGCAGCTGACCGGCCAGACCCTCCACCACGACCCGTCCGGCCTGCCGGCCGAGACGATCCTGATCGCGCGCAACCTCTCGGCCGCCGACCTGATCGAGTACGACCGCACGAAGGTGAAAGGGATCATCCTCGAGGAGGGCTCGCGGACCGCCCACGTCACGATCGTCGCGCGCGCCCTGGACATTCCGATGATCGGGCGGGTCGAGGGGGCCATGGCCGCCGTCGACCCGGGCGATCTGATCGCCGTCGACGGCGATCACGGCCATGTCTTCCTCCGCCCGTCCGAGGATGTCGAACAGGCCTTCGCCAATTCGATCCTGATCCGGGTCGAGCGGCGCCGGGTGCTGGAATCCCAGCGCAACCTGCCGTCCGTGACGCGGGACGGGATTGAGATCGGCCTGTCGATCAACGCCGCGTTTCTGATCGACGTGGCTCACCTGGACGAGAGCGGTGCCGACGGGATCGGCCTGTTCCGCACCGAGCTGACCTTCATGAACCGGCCGCGCTATCCCGACTTGGCGACGCAGATCGAGTATTACCGCAGCGTGATGGACAAGGTCGGGGACCTCCCGGTCCTGTTCCGGACGCTGGACGTCGGCAGCGACAAGCAGCTGCCCTACTGGCGGACACCGCCGGAGGACAATCCGGCCATGGGCTGGCGTGCCATCCGGATGATGCTCGACCGCCCCAGCGTGATGCGCGAGCAGTTGCGGGCACTGCTGCGCGCAGCGAGTGGCCGGCAGCTCTGCATCATGTTCCCCATGATCGCGGAAGTAGCCGAGTTCGACGCGGCACGCGCCCTGCTGGACATGGAACTGGCCCGGCTGGATGCGAACGGGCTGCCCCGTCCGGCCAAGCTCGACGTGGGCGTGATGCTGGAGGTGCCGTCGCTGTTCTGGCAGCTCTCGCAACTGCTCAAGCGGGTCGACTTCATCTCGCTCGGCAGCAACGACCTGTTCCAGTTCCTGTTCGCCTGCGACCGCGGCAACCCGCAGATGTCGGACCGCTACGACGTGCTGTCGCCGCCCTTTCTAGGTTTCATCCACGACCTCGTGAAGCGTTGCCGTGCCGGCGGCGTGCGCGTGTCGGTTTGCGGCGAGATGGCAAGTCGTCCGCTGGAAGCCATGGCGCTGATCGGCCTGGGCATCCGTCAGCTTTCCGTCACCGCGGCCGATCTTGCACCGGTCAAGGCAATGATCCGCTCAATCGATGCTGGCGCATTACACGCATATCTTTCGACATTGCTGGAAGCTTCCGACCATTCCTTGCGTGGCCGACTTCAAGCGTATGCCCAGGACCACGAGGTGGTGTTGCCGCCGGGTGTCTATCGACCCTGACTGCATGTCGTGATGGCTGCCTGGGAATGCTCGATCTTTGGAGTGTTCCCTGTTTTCTGCTATTCCTTGAAACGAGATGGCGCTGTCCTGTCCTGCGTCCCCCGAGGTCGATCCCCATCCATGTCCGAAGGACCTTTTCCCACCCAGCACACCTATGTAGGCCCGGCCGAGGACGTGCTCGTCCTGGTGGGCCAGGAACTGCGTCAGGCGCGGCAGCGGCGTGGGGAAGATCTCTACGACGTCGCCGATCACCTCCGCATCAAGCCTTCCTACCTCTTCGCGCTTGAGCAGGGCGACCATGCCTCGATGCCCGCCGCGCCCTATGCGCTTGGCTTTCTGCGAAGCTATGCCGATCACCTGGGGCTGGATGGCCAGAAGCTGGCACGGCGGATCAAGGCTGGACGGCCATCTGCCGTCGCGAAGCCGGAGCTGCACTATCCTCTCCCGCCCACGGCCGAGCGGCGCCCGACCCTGCTGACCGCCATGGCGGCGTTGGTGGTCGTAGGGCTGGGCTATGGTGGCTGGTCCTATCTCACCGGCTCCCGGACTGTGGGAGAACCCGAGACGGTGGCGGTCGCCCCTGTCCTGACCACCGACCGGGTTCCCGCTGCCCAGGAGATGGCGTCCCTGCCGGCGCCGGTCTCCTCCCCGGCGGCGCCTACGGCGGGATCCCCGGATCTCGATGCTCTGGTCCGGCTGGATGCGACGCATTCGCCGGATGCCGTACCGCCCCTGGCCGGTCCTGCCGCCCCGGGTGGCGCGGCCGTATCCGGCCAGCCTGCCGCGCCGCTGCCGCCGGCTACCGGGACCCCGCAGGCACTGGCTGCCACAGATCCTGCCGCGGCGGTGGTGCCGGGGTCGCCCGTCGAGCCGGCACCCGCGGCGGCGGCGGTGGCTGTCGATACCGGCCGCCCCGATCCGGGTGTCGGTGCTGCGCTGGCCGGCGAAGCACGCGTCGTGCTGATCGCGACGGAGACCTCCTGGATCCAGGTGCGCTCGGCTGACCGGCAGTTCTCCCGCTCCCGACTGATGCAGGCAGGCGAGCACTTCCCGCTGCCCGACCGCAGCGACCTGGCCTTGTCGACCGGCAATGCCGGGGGCCTGCGGGTGATGGTCGATGGCAGCCAGCTGCAGCCGCTGGGTGCCAGGGGAGCCGTGCTGAGGAACGTGCCGCTCGATCCATCCGTGCTGAAGGCACGTACCACCCTGCAGTGACGGGGCGATCCGCCGCGACCCGTGACACGGAGGGCCGGTTCGGGTTATGCCCCCGGCGGCAAAATATCGGGACCGGTTGATCTCTCATGGTGGCGCTAGGCCAGATCGTTCGGCATCGTACCCATTCCGTGAATGTCGGCGGCATCGTCGTCGGCGGCGGCGCACCGATCGTCGTTCAGTCGATGACGAACACCGACACCGCCGATGCGGACGCGACCACCGGGCAGATAATCGAGCTGGCCAAGGCCGGCTCGGAGATCGTGCGCATCACCGTGAACGACGACGGGGCGGCGCGCACCGTGCCGACGGTCGTCGAGCGGCTGCGCCTGCTGGGCTGGCAGACCCCGATCGTCGGCGACTTCCACTTCAATGGCCACAAGCTCCTGAACGACCATCCGGAGATGGCGCGGGCGCTGGCCAAGTACCGCATCAACCCCGGCAATGTCGGCTTCGGCAAGAAGCGCGACATCCAGTTCGAGCAGATGATCGAGGCGGCGCTGCGTTACGAGAAGCCGGTCCGCATCGGCGTGAACTGGGGATCGCTCGACCAGGACCTCGCGACCGGCCTCATGGACGCGAATGCGCTGCGCCCGGATCCGCGCCCGGCCGACGATGTCATGCGCGAGGCCATGGTCATCTCCGCGCTCCAGTCGGCCGAGAAGGCCGAGGCGCTCGGGCTGCCTGCCGACCGGATCATCATCTCCACCAAGCTCAGCCGGGTCCACGACCTGGTCGCCGTCTACAAGGAACTGGCCCGGCGGTCGACCTATGCCCTGCATCTCGGCCTGACCGAGGCTGGCATGGGGACCAAGGGCATCGTCGCGTCGGCCGCCGCCTTGTCCCTGCTGCTGACTGAGGGGATCGGCGACACGATCCGCGCCTCGCTGACGCCGCGGCCCGGCGAGTCGCGGGCGCGCGAGGTGGAAGCCTGCAAGGAAGTGCTGCAGGCGCTGGACCTGCGGCAGTTCGCACCCTCGGTGGCCGCCTGCCCCGGCTGCGGCCGCACCACCTCGACCCTGTTCCAGGAACTGGCGCTGTCGATCCAGACCTGGCTCGACGACCAGATGCCGCGCTGGAAGGCGACCCATCCGGGTGTGGAAGGGATGAAGGTCGCGGTGATGGGATGCATCGTGAACGGCCCCGGCGAGAGCAAGCATGCCGATATCGGCATCTCGCTGCCGGGCTCGGGCGAGAACCCGGCAGCACCCGTGTTCATCGACGGCGAGAAGCGTCATACCTTGCGCGGGCCCACGATCGCGGAGGAGTTCCAGGCGATCGTCGAGGCTTATGTGGAACGGCGCTTCAGCCGACGCGAAGCCGCCTGAGCGTCCCCGTCGGATCCAGCCCGAGCATGACAACGGAGGGGCGCTTCGGCCCGCCCTCCATCACCTTCACCTTATCGAAAGTCGTGCAGCGATGAGCGATCTGCGCCCGGTACGCGGTACCCATGACCTCCTGGGCGAGGACATGCGGCGGCATCGTCATGTGCACGAGACGGCGCGCGCCATTGCCGGCCGCTACGGCTTCGCCGAGATCGAGACGCCGATCTTCGAGTTCACCGAGGTCTTCGCGCGCACGCTCGGCGATACGTCCGACGTGGTGACGAAGGAGATGTACACCTTCACCGATCGTGGCGGCGAACGGCTGACGCTCCGGCCGGAGAACACGGCCGGCGTCGCCCGGGCCTTCATCACCAACGGGTTGCAGCAGTCGCTGCCGGTGAAGCTGTTCTACCATGGGCCCATGTTCCGCTACGAGCGCCCCCAGAAGGGGCGGATGCGGCAGTTCCATCAGATCGGGATCGAGGTGCTGGGCGCCGGGGAGGCGCTGGCCGATGTCGAGGTGATTGCACTGGGTGCCCATATCCTCGACGAACTCGGCGTCCTGTCCAAGACCGTGCTGCACCTGAACAGCCTAGGCGATCCGGAAAGCCGGGCGGCCTACCGCGACCGGCTGGTGGCCTACTTCTCGGGGCACGAGGCGAAGCTGTCGGAGGACAGCCGCAATCGCCTGCACAAGAACCCCCTGCGCATCCTGGACAGCAAGGACGAGGGCGACCGCGCGCTGGTGGCAGAGGCGCCGCTGATGGCCGACATCCTGAACCAGGCTTCGCAGGATTTCTGGAAGGCGGTGACCGAGGGCCTGGATACGCTCGGAATCGCCTACAAGCTCGACCCGCGGCTGGTCCGCGGGCTCGACTACTACACCCACACCGCCTTCGAGTTCGTCACGACCCAGTTGGGTGCCCAGGGCACTGTGCTCGGCGGCGGGCGCTATGACGGCCTGATCCGGAGCATGGGTGGACCGGAGATGCCCGGCGTGGGCTGGGCAGCCGGCGTGGAACGACTGGCAGCGCTGATCGAAGCTGCCCCTGACGAGCCTCGACCGCTGGCGATCGTCCCCATCGGACCCATGGCCGAGCGGGCGGCCTGGGAACTGGCGGGTGAGCTGCGGCGGGCAGGGCACGTCGTGGAATTGGGCTACAAGGGCAAGCCCGGGCAGCGGATGAAGCGGGCCGACCGGCTGGGGGCCAAGGCTGCCCTGTTCCTCGGCGACGACGAACTTGCGGCCGGTGTCGTGAAGCTGCGGGATCTCGGCACCGGTGCCGAGCGCAGCGTGCCACGCGGCGAGCTGTTGTCGGAACTGAGCAAGTCCAGCTAGCCGGCGACGTTTGACAATGGTGTGACAGTCCGATGTCGTAGGCGGTCCTGATCTGAAGGCCGCTGACGCTTTGGACGGTACCGACATCCTCCTGCACCTGCTGGGCGGCGCAGCGCTCCTCCTGTGGGGCGTGCGCATGGTGCGCACGGGCATGACCCGTGCGTTCGGCGCTAGCCTCCGGCATTTCCTGGGCCAGGCGGTCCAGAACCGCTTCATCGGCTTCGGCGCGGGCCTGATGGTCACGATGCTGCTGCAATCGTCGACCGCCACCTCGGTCCTGGTCGCCTCCTTCGCTGCCCGCGGGATCGTCGAGACCGGCCCGGCCTTGGCCGTGATGCTGGGTGCCGATCTCGGCAGTGCCCTGATCGCCCTGCTGCTGTCGTTCCGGATCGGCTGGCTGCCGTTCCTGGCGCTGTTTCTCGGCGTGGCCGCCTTCCTCGCCACGGAGAACGGCAAGGTGCGCAGCCTGGCGCGGGTCGGCATCGGGCTGGGCCTCGTGCTGCTGGCGCTGCAGCAGATTGTGGCCGCAGCCGGCCCGCTGGCGGCGTCACCGGTGATGGCGGAGCTGATGGGCGCGCTGGCCCACACACCGCTGGTGGGATTCCTCCTGGCGGCCCTGCTCACCTGGCTGCTCCACTCCAGCCTGGCGATCATCCTCCTGGTCTCCTCGTTCGTCGCGGCCGGCATGGTGCCGCTGCCCCTGGCGCTGGCGCTCGTGCTGGGTGCCAATGCCGGCGGCGGCATCGTTGCCGCCGTCTCGACCGTCCGTGCTCCGCCCGCCGGCCGCCGTGCTCCGTTCGGCAACCTGCTGCAACGTGCCATCACTGCGCTGGTCCTGCTGCCCTTCATCCCGATGGTGCTGCCCTTCCTGGAGCAGGCCGTCCCGCCCGAAATCCTCACGATCGGCAGCCATATCGGCTTCAATATCCTGCTGGCGCTGGTCTTCCTGCCGGTGACCGGCCCGATGGACCGCCTGCTCATGCGCCTGCTGCCGGACCAGCCGGCCGCCTCGGATCCGGGCGCCGCCCGCTTCCTGGATCAGGATGCGCTCGACACGCCCTCGGTCGCCCTGGCGTCGGCGGTGCGTGAGACGCTGCGGGTGGGCGAGGTCATCCAGGCCATGTTCCGGGGCGTGATCGACGTGCTGCGCTCGGACGATCCGCGCCTGCTCAAGCAGATCCGCGACCAGGACGACGTGGTCGATCGCCTGCACGAGGCCATCAAGATCTACGTCACCGACCTGGCCCAGCGGGAACTGGACCGTAAGGAGAGCGGGCGGCAGGTCGAGATCCTGACCTTCGTCACCAACCTCGAACATGTCGGTGACATCATCGACAAGAACCTCCTCGACCTCGCGGCAAGGAAGATCCGCAACAGGATCCAGTTCTCTCCGATCGGGCTGACCGAAATCGAGGCGTTCCACGCAGAGATCCTGCGCGACATGGAACTGGCCTTCACCGTGTTCCTGACCTCGGACATCGAGCTGGCGCGCCGCCTGTTCGCCGCGAAGGCGAAGATCCGGGACCTGGAGCGAGGCTACACCGACAGCCACATGGCTCGCCTGACAAGCGGGCGGGTCGATACGCGCGACAGCTCGGCGCTGCACCTGGACATCATGCGCGACCTCAAGCGGGTCCATGCCCATGTCGTTTCCGTGGCCTACCCGATCCTCGAGCGCCAGGGCGAACTTGCCGCCAGCCGGCTGCGCACCCGCGACGAGGAAGAGGGAATGGAAAGCGCGCGCATCGTCACTTGACCCACCGGGCCACCTCGCCGACAGGAGGGCGCCCTTCCACCGACCGCGATCGCCATGTCCGCCACGCTCGACCTCGACCCCATCCTGGCCCGCAAGGAAGAGCTGGAAGCCCTGCTGGCCGAGCCAAGCCGTCACGACGTCGTGCGACTGTCCCGCGAGCTGGCCGAGCTGCGGCCGGTCATCGAGGCAATCGATGCCTACCGGGCCGCGCGCCAGGAGGTCGAGGGCCTGGACCTCCTGCTGCAGGACGCGGAGATGCGCGAGCTGGCCGCAGCGGACCTGCCCGGTGCCCGCGAGCGGCTGGACGCTGCCGAACTGGCACTTCGCCTGGCGCTGCTGCCCAAGGACGCGGCCGACGACCGCAGCGCCATCCTGGAGATCCGGGCCGGGACGGGGGGCGAGGAGGCGGCCCTGTTCGGGGGCGACCTGTTCAAGATGTACCAGCGCTACGCCGCCCTGCAGGGCTGGAAGTTCGAGGTGCTGAGCGAGAGCGAGACCGATCTTGGCGGCCTGAAGGAAGTCGCCGTCGCGGTCGAGGGCGTCGGCGTCTTCGCCAAGCTGAAGTTCGAGTCCGGGGTGCACCGGGTCCAGCGCGTTCCCGTCACCGAGGGTGGTGGCCGGATCCACACCTCGGCCGCGACGGTGGCCGTGCTGCCGGAGGCCGAGGAGGTCGATATCCAGATCGACGACAAGGACCTGCGGATCGACGTGCTGCGCGCCTCCGGAGCCGGTGGCCAGCACGTCAACCGGACCGAGAGTGCGGTCCGGATCACGCACATCCCGAGCGGGATCGTGGTGTTCCAGCAAGACGAGCGCTCGCAGCACCGCAACAAGGCGCGCGCCATGAAGATCCTGCGTGCCCGGCTGTTCGACCAGGAGCGCGAGCGCGCCGACAAGGAACGCTCGGCTGACCGCAAGGGGCAGATCGGCAGCGGTGACCGGTCCGAGCGGATCCGCACCTACAACTTTCCGCAGAACCGGGTGACCGACCACCGGATCGACCTGACCCTCTACGCGCTGGACGAGGTGATCGCCGGCCCTGGACTGGCACGGTTCATCGATGCGCTGGTCGCCGAGGACCAGGCGCGCAAGCTGGCCCAGCTGGGGTGACCACTGTCGCTGCAGCACTGGCGGACACAGCGGCGCGGCTTGCCGCTGCCGGCGTCGAAAGTCCGCGGCGCGAGGCGATGCTGCTGATGGATCTGGCCACCGGGCGGAGCCGGATGGAACAGCTGGCGGACGGAACGGCGGAGCTGCCGGGCGAGCAGGAAGCAAGGCTCGAGGAACTGGTGACGCGGCGCTGCCGGCGCGAGCCCTTTGCCTATCTGGCCGGCACGAAGGAGTTCTATGGGCGGCCCTTTGCGGTCGGGCCGGGTGTCCTGGTGCCGCGGCCGGAGACGGAGACGCTGATCGATGCCGCCCTGGAAGCGAGGCCCGACAGGTCAGAGCGGCTGCGCCTGCTCGACCTGGGCGTCGGCTCCGGCTGCCTGCTCCTGACCCTCCTGGCCGAATTCCCCCAGGCGAGCGGCGTCGGGGTCGACACGAGCGAAGCGGCGCTGGCCTGGGCCCGGAGGAACGCCGAGGCGCTTGGTGTCGATGACCGCGTGCTGCTGGTCCAAGGCTGCTGGGGCCGACAGATCGATGGCGCCTTCGACCTGATCGTCTCCAACCCGCCCTATATCGACCGGGCCGATCTGGCCGACCTCGAACCTGAGCTTGCCTTCGAGCCCGACCAGGCGCTGTCGCCTGGGGCGGACGGGCTCCAAGCCTACCGGTCGATGACACCCGACCTGTTGCGGCTGTTGAAGCCAAGCGGCCTGGTCCTGCTGGAGATCGGCCGGGGACAGGACGCCCTGTTAGCCGACTGGTTCCACCGGCATGGCTTGGCGGTGACGGTCCGGCCGGACCTTGCCGGAATCGGTCGTTGCATCGTCCTCAGGCGGGCCGGCCAGGACCAGAAACAAGCGGCATCTGTTTGATTCGGCACTGTATGTCAGGTTGAATTTCAAGTCCTTGCGTAGGATCAACGACATCCCACCTTCGAGTTCAATACGGTGCGGGTGCTTCTTGCGAGGCCCGTGACCGATGGTTCGCTCGGGATACGAGGAGCCTTTGAAGGAGGTGCCGTATGGACTTTGAGAAGTATACGGATCGGGCCAAGGGTTTCGTGCAGTCCGCCCAGGCGCTGGCGCTGCGTGAAGGTCATCAGCGACTCCTGCCGATCCATCTGTTGAAGGTACTGCTCGACGACGAGGAAGGCCTCGCCGCCAACCTGATCCGCTCGGCCGGCGGCGACCCGAAGGTCGCGTTGCGTGAGACCGAGCTCTCCCTGGGCAAGCTGCCCAAGGTGGAGGGCCCCGGTGCCGGTCAGGTCAACCTGTCGCCGGAACTCGCCAAGCTGTTCGACCAGGC
>NZ_DATAGQ010000217.1:0-6417 GCF_036263595.1 Geminicoccus sp.
CTCAGCATCGAGGGCTGGATCCCACGTTCGGCCACAATCTGCATCTGCGGCCGGCCGCTGCTCTCCAACAGCCCTGCCGCCCCCGCTTGAACCCGGGCGTGAACGCCCGCCTCGTCTTCGCCATCAGATCACCTTCCTCGCCCCCTTGAAGCGTATCAGAAGTGTCCACCGAAGCGGGGGAGGATCACCCTGCCGCATGATGGTCAACTGTACCATCACATCGCGGGATCAAGCATCTAATCGCGTCCTTCTCTGTGCGCTCACCACACCCAAGAAGCGGTTGGTCAGCTCAACAACCGCAAGGTTCTGGAGCATCGTCTTCGCGCTCCGAGGCGGCCATTGTTCAGCGGGGAGCGAACGGCAGGTCCGGCCCAACGGGAACAATGCCGTTCGGATTCAGAGCCTTGATCGAGTAGTAGCCGCGCTTGATGTGGTCGATGTTCACCGTCTTGGCGATCGCCGGTATGCTAAGCATGCGCTTGAGGTAGGTCGAGAGCTTGGGATAGTCGGCGATCCGCCGGCGATTGCACTTGAAGAGGCCGTAATAGGCGGCGTCGAACCGGACCAGGGTCACGAAGGCGCGGATATCGGTTTCCGTCAGGTGATCACCGACGAGGAAGCGGCGGCCATCAAGCCTGTCCTCAAGCTCATCCAGCATCGCGAAGACGTCGGCGAAGGCCTCTTCATACGCCGCCTGGGTGGTGGCAAAGCCGGCGCGATAGACGCCGTTGTTCAGGCGCGGGTACATGTGCTCGTTGAGCGAGTCGATCTCCAATCGAAGTGGCTCTGGATAGAGGTCAACCAGGTCATCGGCCAGGACGCCGAAGCCGGAGTTCAGCATCCGCACGATATCGGTGGACTCGTTGTTGACGATGGTCTGGCTCGTCCTGTCCCAAAGGACGGGAACGGTGGCACGGCCGGTGAACGCGGGATCAGCCCGCGTGTAGATCTCGTGCAGATGAGTCGCGCCGTTGAGCGGATCCGGACGGCAGACCGCATCGTTGCCAAAGCGCCAGCCTTCGTCGGTGAGGGCCGGCTCCAGCACCGTTACCGAGACCACGTCCTCGAGCTGTTTCAGGGCACGGGCGATCAGGGTGCGCGAGGCCCAGGGGCAGATCAGTGCGACGTAGAGGTGGTAGCGCCCGGCCTCAGCCGGGAAGCCACCTTCGCCAGTCGGCCCGGGGCTTCCATCGGGCGTGACCCAATGGCGAAAGCTGGAGGTCTGGCGGACGAAGCCGCCCTTGGCGTCCTTGGCCTGGACGGGGTGCCAGGCAGTGGACCACGTGCCGTTCACGAGCATGATCGGGTTCACCCAACGAGGTTTGCGAGGACAATCGGGCCAGATCGCCGATCGATCAGGCGGTACGCAGGAGGACGCGCGTGCCCCAAGGATCCTGGACCGCAAAGCCGCCCTCGAGTGGGGTGGTCGCTACCGAGGCGGCCCTCAGCCGGACGGCTGCGTCGTCCACGACCGAACGGTCGCGGGCGAGAAGCTCGAAGCAGGAAAGCCCGGTCACCGCATCCTGACGCGGCGATGCGTTGCGACTGTTCCAGATGTTGGCCGCGAGCTGGTGGTGATATCCGCCCGACCCGAAGAAGCTTCCGCCGGGGTAGCGGCAGGTGATGTCGAAGCCGAGGAGGTCTCTGTAGAAGGTTTCGGCCGGTGCGATCGCGCCGACCTGAAGATGTACGTGACCGACGATCCCGCTATTGGGAAAGCCGTTCCAGCGGCGACCGCCGGCCGCCTCGAACACCGACTGAATGTCCAGCGGATCACTCGGCATGTCGTACCCCGCCTGGGTGACAGGCCATTGGCCTGCCGGGCGGTCGGCATAGATCTCGATGCCGTTGCTTTCGGGATCAGAGAGGTAGACGGCCTCACTGACGGCATGGTCGGAGGCACCGTGGACGGCGATCCGCTGCTCTGAGGCGAAGGCGATCCAAGCGCCGAGATCGGCTCGGCTCGGCAGTAGGAAGGCCGTGTGGAAGAGGCCCACCTCTCGCGGTGAACGGCGGCGCGCGGCAGGATCATGAACGAGCTCGAGGAGTATCGTCGAGCCGGTACCGAGACGGGCGGTTCCACCGCACCGCTCGATCACCTTGAGCCCGATCGTGTCCTCGTAGAAACGGCTGACGGCATCGAGATTATGGACCACGAGCGAGACGATGCCGATCCGATGCGGCGCAGCGGCGAGCACGGGGGAGGCAGGTAGCTTCGGCATGGCATCGACAAGGTCGGTCATCAACGATCTCCGATCGGCCACAGGTCAGGCGGTCGCAAGACGCACGGCCGGAGTAGGCTTGGCGGCAAAGGCGCCATCACCGAGCAGCGCCACACTAACGAGGCCGATGATCCAGAGGGCAGGAAATTCCCAGCCTCCGTTCGGGCTGGAGAAGAAGAAACCTGCCGCGCCGTGCACGGTGAAGATCGCGCCGAGCAGGATCGGCACCAGGGCGAGCGCAACGAGGCGGCTATAGACGCCGAGGATGAGGGCAATGCCGCCCAGGATCTCGGCTGTGATCACCAGATAGGCGAGGGTACCGGGAAGGCCGAGGCTACCGAAGAACTGCACCGTGCCGGCGGGCGTGAAGACGAAGATCTTGAGACCGGCATGGGCAAGGAAGAGCAGCCCGAGAGTGACGCGCAATACGAACGCGGCATAAGGGGCAGTGCGGGTATCGATCATGTCGGTGGGCTCCTGTTGTCTGGTACCTCATGTACGGCTTGCGTTCTGGTGTGATAATCAGCTGATCTGAAAATTTAGCTCACACTGTGCGAGTGAGGTTGATGCTGGACCGGGTGACGGGAATGCAGGTGTTCTCGCGGGTTGCCGCGCTTGGAAGCTTGTCGGCGGCGGCACGCGCACTCGGCATGTCACAGACCATGGTGACCAAGCATATCGCGGCCATCGAGGAGCGCTTGGGTGTGCGGCTCCTCCATCGCACCACCCGGAAACTGACGTTGACCCAAGCCGGGCGTCGGTACCTGGAGAGCGCCGAACGTATCCTCGACGACATCGAGGAGGCGGAGGCGACCGCTGCAGCGGAGCGGGTCGAGGCCCGAGGAACACTCCGGGTCAACGCGCCGCTGTCCTTCGGCATACGTCACATTGCACCCATGATGGCTGAATTCGCTCGCCGACACCCGGCCGTCCTTATGGACCTTGGCCTCTCCGACCGCTTCGTCGACCTCGTCGAGGAGGGCTGGGATCTCGCCATCCGGATAGGCCGAATGCAGGATTCCAGCATGATGGCGCGGCGTCTCGCACCCTGTCGGATGGTCGTTTGTGCATCACCTGATTATCTCGCGGAGCATGGACGGCCGGCCACCGTGAGAGACCTCGCTGGCCACAACTGCCTCAGCTACACCCTCTCGCGCATGCAGTCCGGAGGTCGCTGGTTGTTTGGCCAGGATGCGCGTGTCAGCGTGCCGGTCTCGGGCAATCTCCGTTCCAACAACGGGGATGCTTTGGTTGCCGCCGCACTCGCCGGGCAGGGCCTCATCTACGAGCCTACCTTTCTGGTGTCGGACGCCTTGAGAGACGGACGTCTGATAGTGGTCGAACTCGATGTACCCTTTATCGAGCTTCCCGGTATCTATGCCCTACATTCAGCGAGCCGCCTGCCGCCTGCCAAGGTACGGACATTCATCGAGTTCTTGGGACAGCGCTTTGGAGGCGTTCCGCCGTGGGATCGCTCTTTACCACCCGCTTCTGGATCGTAATCGGCAGCGAGGTCGTCAACACGCCTTGAGGCAGTTGCACAATATTTCCTGGCTAGGCCCTCAGCTCAACCCACCCCTGGCCGCGTAGGCGACGAGCTGGTCCACGACGTACCGCACCCGCGGACTGAGCTGTGCCTGGCGCGGCCAGAGTGCATGGACACCCACGGGGACCGTGGAATAGTCGCGCAGGACAGCTTCGAGCACACCCTGCTTGAGTTGGGTGCGGACAAGCGAGATCGGAAGCTGGCAGAGTCCGAGCCCGCCGACCGCAGCGTCGACCATCGCCTCACCATCACTCAGCTGATGCATCGCAGGCGGCGTGACACGCGTCTCGACCCCGGCCTCGCGTACGGTCCAGGCGAGCGGCGGTCCCTTGACGGAGCCAACGATGCAGCGATGCGCGCGGATATCGGCCAGTGTGCGCGGTTCACCATACGCACGGAGATAGGCCGGTGCCGCGCAGATCACGCGCTCCTGGTCGACCAGGTGGCGGGCGATCAGGTGGCTGCTGTCCTTGAGCGCGCCGAACCGGATGGCAAGATCGACGTCGTCCTGCAGCAGATCGCTGGTTGCATCGGTGAAGGTGAGGTTCAGGCTGAGCTCCGGATGGGGGCGGATCATCTCGATCAGGAGCGGCAGCAGCACGCGTCGCCCAAAGGCGACCGGCATGTCGATGTGTAGCCGCCCCTTGAGGACGCGGTTGCTGGAGGACAGTGCTGCCTGGGCTGCGGTGATCTCGTCAATGGCGCCAGCACAGGCGGCAAGGTAGGCCTCGCCGTCCGCCGTCAGCCGGGTCAGCCGAGTCGTGCGGTGGAACAGCTTGAAGCCCAACCGCTCCTCTAGCCGGATGATGCTCTTGCCCACCGCCGACTTGGTGATGCCAAGGCGCTCGGCTGCCTCGGTGAAGCTGCGCGCGCGGGCGGCAGCCACGAACACCGTTACGCCGGAGAGCGGATCCTGCTCAGGCACTGGTAGAACTCCGCTCTACTCACTGTCGCCGATTGCTACCTTTATAGCCGCTGCTTCCACAATAGATAACTAAGGGACATCCCCTAGCGCTTCGGCTCGAGCGGGCCGTTCGCCATTCGCCTGACAGAGGAGAAACTTCATGCCCGTCGTTCGCGTGAGCTGGTTCGAAGGCAAGGACCATGCGCAAAAAGAGAAGGTGGCCGCAGAGATCACCGAGAGCATCGTCCGCAACACCGGGACTGATCCCCAGTACATCTACGTCATCTTCGACGACGTGAAGCCGAGCGATTGGGCGGGTGCCGGCAACCTGTTTGGAAGGGTGGCCGCAGAAAGTGCTGGCGAGGCCTGACGCTGCTTGAGGAGAACAGCATGCGGACGACCATTCTCGGGGTGGTGTGTGCCCTTGCTCTGGGCTTGGCGACGGCACAGGCCCACGCCGAACCGGCCCTTCAAGTGTTGGGAAGTAACTTCATCTTCCCCAACAGAATCAAAGGGCTGCCGGCCAAGCTGTCAGAGTTCACGGACCTCCAGATCAATAGGTTCGTGACCAACGACGGCGTGGGACTAAGCTATTGGGAGGCGGGGCAGGGCCGGCCGGTCATCTTCATACCCGGCTGGTCGGCGAACGGAGCCGAGTACGTCAACGTGATGTACCTGCTCTCCCCGCATTACCGGGTGATCGTGCTCGACCCGCGCAATCAAGGATTCTCTGAGCGTGTGCCTTATGGATCGCGCATCGAGCGCTTCTCGATGGACCTGAAGGAACTCGTCGACCACCTTGGTCTGCAGCAGGTTGACCTCTGCGGTTGGTCGATGGGCGCGTCCGTGATCTGGGGCTACATCGATCTGTTCGGGACGCAAGGCATCCGCAAGGCGTGCTTCGCCGACGAGCCGATCTCGATCTACTCGCACGACGACTGGTCGGAACAGGAGCGGTTGGAGGCTGGCGGCACGACGACGTCGGCAGAGCGCATGGTGGCGGGCATGACCCGCGGTGAACCGCTCAACAGCCTTGTTACGGATCTCAAGCCCTGGGCGCGGTTCCAGCTCAAGGACTCGCCCGCTTTTCTGAACTCCGAGGCGTTCGCGGAAGCGTTTATCAAGAATGATCCGGAAGCGATCGGTCGCGTGCTGTTCGACCACGTCACCAACGACTGGCGCGACGTGATCCGCCACAGGATTGATGTGCCGGTCGCGATCTTCTCAGGCGAGGAGAGCAACAACCTGCCCAGCCAACGCTGGGCAGCAGCGGTGATCCCGAACGCGACCCTCTACAGCTACAGCTCGGCTGAGCAGGGCGACCACTTCTTGATGTTCAAGAACCCCATCAAGTTCACAGACGATCTCCGGGGGTTTCTGGAGCGCTGATCCGTTGGAGCGGCGCTCTTCTAGCCCAGTACACGCCAGATGGACATAGTGGGAAGGGCTTGTCTTGTTAGGGTCGAGACCTGTCGGAATTACTGTCTCGAAAGCTCCAGAACAGCCCATGTGAGACGGGCTGTGGTGTCTCACGCTTCTGGCTTACTGGGGTAGACCCATAAAAAGCAATATCAGCTAATCCGCTGTTGCTGGTCGTGCAATCCATGATTACATTGCAATCAAATAGCTCGGTTAGCTCAATGCCATGGCCAGCCTCACTGTCCGCAACCTCGATCCGACCGTAAAGGAGCGGCTGCGGGTCCGTGCTGCCCGCCATGGCCGCTCGATGGAAGAAGAAGTGCGTT
>NZ_DATAGQ010000218.1:0-2914 GCF_036263595.1 Geminicoccus sp.
GTCAGCGGGAGGTAGTAGAGCAGGGGCTTGCCGCCCACGCCCAGGGTGATCGAGGTCTGCTCGAGTTCGGCGGCACGCGCCGGGGCCACCAGATGGAAGGCGGCGGCAACGGCCAGGGCCGCGCCCAGGACCGTTCTGCGGGTTGTCATCAGCCTGCTCCCATGATCGGTTCAGCTAGTGGAAGTTGCCGGTGCGGGCCGCCATACCAGCAGCCGGCGCTCGATCGCCGTGACCGCCGCATCGAGCAGGATCACGAACACGGTCAACACCAGCATGCCCGAGAACACGCCGGTGACGTCGAACATGCTCTCGGCCTCCTGGATCTTGTAGCCAAGCCCGCCAGCCGACCCGAGATACTCGCCGACCACGGCACCCACCAGCGCAAAGCCGACCGAGGTGTGCAAGGAGGAGAACACCCATGTCAGTGCTGCCGGCCAGTAGACGTGGCGCATCAGCTGCCGCTCGTTCATGCCGAGCATCCTGGCATTGGCTAGCACGGTCGGGCTGACCTCGCGCACACCCTGGTAGACGTTGAAGAACACGATGAAGAAGACCAGGGTGAATCCCAGCGCCACCTTGGACCAGATGCCCAGCCCGAACCACAAGGCGAAGATCGGCGCCAGCACCACCCGGGGCAGGGCGTTCGCGGCCTTGACGTAGGGGTCGAACACGGCCGCCAGCAGCGCACGGCGCGCGAAGGTAAATCCCAGGATGATCCCGCCGACCGAGCCGGTCACGAAGGCCAGCACCGTCTCCAGCAAGGTGATGCCGACATGGCGCCAGAGCCCGCCGCCGACCAGATCCTTCCAGGTCCGCGTCAGTACATCCAGCGGCGTCGAGAAGAAGAACGGGTCGAGCAGCTTGCGGCCGCCGATCGGCACGGTGGTCAGCACGTGCCAGATCAGGAGGAAGGCCACCCCGACCAGCAGCTGGAGAAGGAGCAGGGTGGCCCGCTTCATCACACGGCCTCCCCTTGCGCATAGGCGCGCTGGACCTCGCCCTTGAGCGAAGCCCAGATCGACTTGTGGATGACACGGAATGCGGGTTCGAGCCGGATCTCGGCGATGTCGCGCGGGCGATCCAGCGCCACCGGATAATCCCCGATCAGGCGGGCAGCAGGTCCGGCGGACATGACGATGACCCGGTCGGCAAGTGCGATCGCCTCTTCGAGGTCATGGGTGACGAACATGACGGCCTTGCGCTCCGCCGCCCACAGGTCGAGCAGCAGGTTGCCCATGATCTGCCGGGTCTGGGCATCCAGTGGACCGAAGGGCTCGTCCATCAGGAGGATCTCGGGGTCGCGGATCAACATCTGCGCCAGGCCGACCCTTTTGCGCTGCCCTCCCGAGAGCATGTGCGGATAGCGGTCGGCAAAGCCGGCCAGTCCCATTCGGCCGAGCCAGGCGCGGGCGCGGACGCGAGCCTCGCTCCGCCCTATTCCGACGGGCTCAAGGGCGACCGCGACGTTGTCCAACGCCGTTTTCCAGGGCATCAGCGCGTCCTGCTGGAACAGATAGCCGGCGCGGCGGTTGAGGCCCATCAGCGGTGCCCCGAAGATCCGCAACATTCCTGCGGATGGCTGCAGGAGGCCCGCCGCGGCATTGAGCAGGGTCGACTTTCCGCAGCCGGTCGGGCCGACGATAGCGACGAACTCGCCAGGACCGACAGTCAGGTCGATGCCCTTCACGGCTTGGTAGGTGGATCGATTGCCCAGGGTGAAGGAGATTGTGACCCCGGCCAAGTCGATTGCCTGGGATACCACCTTTTCGCCGGGTTGTGGCGAATGGTCAGACAGTGTTGATGCCGCTGCCTCCTGCAATCTTACCATGAGCCTCCCCCACAATACGGATCCTGGTTACGGCGGGGGAGGCGACATGTGCAAGCCTCGTCAGTCCTACATCTTGTAGGCGTGAGTGATCGGGAGACGCTCCGCTGCCAGATGGTTGACCTGGCGCGGCCTCATGGATCAGGGACTGCGTCTGATGCCCTTGGCTGGCTGGGTTGGGCTCGAACAGCATGGACCCTGATGCTGATCGGGCAGGAGGCGGGGATCCGCCATCCACAGCCAACGGTGGTCAGATAGTGTCGGCAGGAAGGCTCTTGCGTCGGCCACCGACCTTGAGCTTGGGAAGCAGGCTGCGGCTGGCGCGCTTGCCGGCCGGCCCGGCCATGGCTGTTGCTTCCTCGGGCCGAACCTCTTCCGCCTGGAGCGGGAGCTCTGCTTGTGGCTCGACCAAAGGCGGCTCGGCTGGCCCCTGCTTGCGCGGCCGGCCACGACCCCGCTTGGCCACCGGCTCGTCCGGCACCGCCTGAAGAGGTGCTGGCCGCGTGACCTCAGCCGTCGTCGCCTGGCTGGCCAGGCGCAGCCGTAGTCCGCCCTCGATCATATCGAGATGGAGACGGTCGCCGGTACGCAGATCCAGATGGTGGCGCAGGTCGGCTGGAAGGGAAAGCCAGCCATGATCGTGCAGTCGAATGTTAGCCATGATGACAGGCATCTTTTGATGGTCATTGCAGGGGGAGGCTGAGCGCAGGACGGTGCCAGACACAAGTTCAGGCACCTTGCTCGCTGACGTTTCAGGATAGCTCAAAGCGAGAACGTTGGCCAAGACAACAGAGCGCGATGATCTATTCCCCATGAACGGCTATGGGCCGATGCGGTCCCTGGTCATCAGGGTCGCAGCCGCCATGTTGCTCCATCATCCAGCCCGTGCCGTAGGGCGCTGGGATGCGATCCGTTCCAGCCAATCCAGACTTGTTACGCGTGCAATCGATGATTACATTGCAATCAAATAGCTCGGTTAGCTCAATGCCATGGCCAGCCTCACTGTCCGCAACCTCGATCCGACCGTAAAGGAGCGGCTGCGGGTCCGTGCTGCCCGCCATGGCCGCTCGATGGAAGAAGAAGTGCGTT
>NZ_DATAGQ010000219.1:0-50176 GCF_036263595.1 Geminicoccus sp.
CACGCGCCGCCCGCCCAGGCCAGATGTGATCCCGAACGCCTCCTTCAGGTCGCGGGCCTGGTCGACCTTGATCGACGCACGCTTGCCGCGCGACGGCTCGACTTCCAGGACATGCAGGTCTGGATGGCCGCCGCTGGCGAGCATGCGGTAGATGCGGTCACCCGGTTCGCTGCGGAGCAGCCCGTCGGTACGGGCGCCCAGGAGCGCACGGGCGAACCGCCAGGCCAGCGTCGCCTTGCCGATCCCGCGCGGGCCGCTGAACAGCCAGCCATGCGGGATGCGCCCCCCGGCGACGATCCGGGCCAGACGCGCTGCCGCCTCGTCATGGCCATGCAGCTCGACCGCGAGACGCGGCTCCAGGACGGTCAACGGGCCGGCTCGACGAGGTGCCTCACGGCCTGGGCGATGGCCCGGGCGACCGATGGCGTGTCCAGGGACGCATCGACCACCACCATCCGCGCCGGCTCGGCGCGTGCCAAGCCAAGGAAGCCTGCGCGGACCTGCTCATGGAACGCCCTGCCCTTCGCCTCGAAGCGGCCACCACCGCCCGCTGCCGCCCGGCGCGCCGCCGCTGCCTCGACCGGCAGGTCCAGGAGCAGCGTCAGGTCGGGCCGGGGTGCTGGCAGCAGGAGGTCGTGCAGCGCGTCGACCTTGGCCAGGCCCAGCCCGCCGGCCACGCCCTGATAAACCCGGGTGCTGTCGATGAACCGGTCGCAGAGCACCCAGCTTCCCCCTTGCAGGGCCGGCATGATCACCCGCTCGACATGGTCGGTCCGGGCCGCTGTCATCAGCAGGAGCTCGGTCACGGGCGACCAGCGGTCGGTGGCGCCGAGCACGGCCAGCTCGCGGATCCGCTCGGCACCCTCCGTCCCGCCGGGCTCTCGTGTCGTCACCACGTTCAGCCCGGCGGCCCGCAAATGGTCGGCCAGGAGAGGGAGCTGGGTGGACTTCCCTGTTCCCTCGCCCCCTTCGAACGTGATCAGCCTGCCAGGGCCCATGCCGTCAGACGCCCGTGGCCGCATGGGCGTAATAGAGGCCAAGGCTCCAGATCCGCGCGAACCAGGAGGCCGCCGGCACGTCCGAGCCCGCCACCAGCGATACCGTCACCGGCTCGCTGCCGGGCACGGAGATCACGAGGTTGGCGAGCGGCTGGCCTTTGGTGACGGGTGCCGGCACGGGATCGTCCCAGAGTACCTTCGCGGACATGGACGGGCGGGCATCCCTGGCCATCGTCATGCCGACATCCGCCGCCGGCACCAGCGGCACGGTCGCTTGCGTGCCCAGCCAGACCGTCGCCGCCTCGACCTGCTGGTCCTTGCGGAACAGGATGTACTCCTCGAACTCGCGAAAGCCGTATTCGAGCATCCGCGCGCTTTCCTGGGAACGTTCCTTTTCCGATTCGAGCCCGGCCATCACCAGGATGATCCGCCGTCCGTCGCGGGCTGCCGACGCGACCAGTCCATAGCCGGCTTCCTCGGTATGGCCGGTCTTGAGGCCGTCCACGCCCGGCACGCCACCACGCAGCAGCGGGTTGCGGGTGAACTGCCGGATGCCCTGGTAGGTGAACTCCTCCTCGCTGTAGATCGGGTACTGCTCGGGAAACTCTGCGATCAGGCGGTTGGCGAGCGTTGCCAGGTCACGGACGGTCATCCAGTGGTTCGGGTCCGGCAGCCCGTTCGAGTTGGCGAAGTTGGAGCCCGTCAGGCCGATCTCGCGTCCCCTGTCAGTCATGCGGCGGGCGAACGCCTCTTCCGAACCCGCCAGCCCCTCGGCCAGCACGACGCAGGCATCGTTGCCGGACTGGATGATCACGCCGCGGATCAGGTCGTGCACCTTCACCCGGTCGCCCACCTTCACGAACATCTTCGAGCCGCCCGTGCGCCAGGCCTTCTCGCTGACCGGGAGCTCGTCGTCCTCGCTCAGCCGGTCCGCGCGGATCGCGTCGAACACCATGTAGGCCGTCATGAGCTTGCTCATCGACGCCGGCGGCAGCCGCTCGTCCGGGTTCTTGGCGAACAGCACTGCCCCTGAGCGGTGGTCGATCATGATCGCGGCGCGGGCCTTGGTCTCGAACGCCAGCGGCTGGGCGACGGCCGGCCGGCCTGGCACCGCCAGCAGCCCGATCAGCGCCAGCAGGACATAGATCGCTCCAACCTTCATCGAGTGTGCCCTCCTTGGGCGGACGGACCGGCGCTCATGTATTGCAGATGACGGCCGGCTTGGACGGGCCGTTATTCTCGGTCAGGAAGGCCTGCGGATGCCCGGCCGACTTCACCCTCGCGAGCAGGGCCTTGGCCCGGCCGGGGTCGATCTCCGGGCCGATCCGCAGGCGCAGCAAGGCCTCGCCGCGCACGAACACCGGTTCCAGCCTCGCCTTGCCCAGCTTCGCCAGCGCCTGCCTGGCACGCTCGGCACGCTGCTGGTCGGAGAACGCGCCGACCTGGACGAAGAGCGGGTCGCCGAGCGACGCGCAGCGCGCTTCCACCGATGCCACTTCGAGTGCTTCGCGCACCTCGACGGTGGTCGCACGGAACGGGGCGGCCTCCTCGCGCCTAGCCGTCACCGAAGCCTTCGACGTTGCCGCCTCGTACGCCGCCGCCTCGCTGGGCAGGGGCTTGGCTGATGCCACCATGACCTCATCCGGAGCGCCAAGTGCATCCGGCGCGATGCGCAGGAACTGGACCCGCACCTTGGCCAGGCCCTTGCCATGGTAGCCAAGCTTGCGCGCGGCCGCCTCCGAGAGGTCGATCTCCCGATCGTCGACGAACGGCCCGCGGTCGTTGACCCGCAGGTCGATGCTGCGGCCGTTCTCCAGATTGGTGACCCGGACGATCGACGGCAGCGGCAGGGTCGGATGGGCGGCCGAGACCAGTTCCTTGTCGAAGATCTCGCCGTTGGCGGTCAGTCGGCCCTGGAACTGCTCGCCATACCAGGAGCCGGTGCCGACCCTGTTGTACGTCGGGTCGTAGGCCGGCCGGTACCAGCGCCCCGCGACCTTGTACGGCTTGCCGAGCTTGTAGGTTCCCGACGGCAACGAACCCGCATAGGCGGTCGGAGCCGGCGGCGGATCGTCCGACGAGCAGGCGGTCAGCGCGAGGAGAACCGCCAGCGCCGGAACGGCCAGCAGCCGTCGCGTACGGGAGAGGCCGGGGCTTGGCCGTCGAGATCCAGGATCCTTCCCCACGCGCCTCAGTCCACCTTCAGCTGGTCGGCGATCAGGCCGACCGACAGCGCGAAGTAATCGGACCTGTTCCAGATCTTGAACACATTGAAATTGTGGTAGGTCAAGAAGGCTGGTCCATCCGCACCGTCCATGCGCAGGAGCGAGGCCGGCATCGCCGAGCGCGGCAGGGGGCCGTCGTCCTGGGCACGGACGCCGGCCTCCGCGAACTCCGCGACCGTTGCCTTTTGCCCGCTCGGCAGATGCGAGGGCGCTAGGACGGGCCGCCCCCAGAGCTGGCCCTGCCGCCAGCCCGAGCGGGCCAGGAAGTTGGACATGGACGCGAAGATATCCGGCAGCGACGTCCAGATGTCGCGCTGCCCGTCCCCGTCCCAGTCGACCGCATAAGCCAGGTAGGTGGTCGGCATGAACTGAGGCTGGCCCATGGCACCCGCCCACGAGCCCTTCATGTCGGGCAGCGCCACGTCGCCGGCATCGAGGATCCTGAGCGCGGCCATCAGTTCGCCACGGAAGAACTCGGAGCGACGGCCTTCATAGGCGAGCGTCGCCAGCGAGGAGACGACGGACCAGTTGCCGGTCCTCGCACCGTAGGAACTTTCCACGCCCCATAGCGCCGTGATCACCTGGACAGGAATACCGTACCGGAACCGGATCTTCTCCAGAAGATCGCCATAGAGCAAGAGCATCTCGCGTCCACGGCGAATTCTGGTCTCGCTGATCACGTTGGCCTTGTATTCCGCGAAGGTGAGCCGCCCCTCCGGCTGCTTGCGGTCCAGCTCGATCACCTGGTCGAGCAGCTCGGCGTCGGCCAAAGCCTGCTTCGTGGTCGCCGGAGAGATGCCCAGCCGGCGCGCCTCGACCGACAGCTGGTCCAAGAAGGCCGACCAGGACTGTTCGGCCGCGCCCAGCGGCCTGGTACCGGCCAGCCCCGTCCCCAGCGTCGCGGCAGCACCTGCCAGCACGAGTCTTCTCGTTGGTCCCTGTCGATCGGCAGCCGCCACGTCGTCTTCCCCGTCCCGCCGATGGCGGGATGCCCGGCGGTAGATCACGGCTGGCTTCTACGAACAGACCGGCCGCGATGCCAGGGGCTCAGTAGACGACCGTCACCGTCCGCGCCTCCTCGTTGCGCAGGACCATGATCGGCCGGTCTTCCACCGCGGCCGGGGCCTGCACAGCCGTGGGTGGCGCAGCGGGCGCACAGGGTTTGCCGCTGCCGGGCGGGCAAGCCGCCACGACGGTGACGCCGACCTGAAGGCTGCCGGTCGCGCGCTCGGCCATCGCGCCGACTGGTACCACCGCCAGGAGCACCAGCGGCAGAAAGGCTTTCCTCATGGACGTTTCCTCTCGGTCCTTCGCGTGGGACCGTGAGAGGATTGTTAGCGCATTCCGGCTGTCCGTGTGTCAACGGACGTTCACGCTGAGCATTGTCCAGCGAGGCTGCCCAATGCCTTAAAACTCATCCGTCACAACAGGTTGCCGGCATTCGTTCAGAAGATGACCGTCACCAGCAGCGTGTCGGCATACGTACCTGGTGGCGTGCCGGGTACTGGCGGGATCACGCCGTAGAGGGGCAGGTCGACCGGACGGACGCCGTCGAGGGTGACGGCAACGGGCGGGCCGATCTCCATGCCGTCTCCCCAGGGCAGCGACAGGTCGGGCCCGGTATAGATGAAGTAGGGAATCACGTCCTTGCCCACCCCCGCCAGGCGCCGCTCGGCGCCCCCGCCCCCACCGGTCAGGCCGACCTGCACGCTCTGCTCGCTGTCGCAGCGGATCGTCACCTTGCCGATCGATTGGTGCGGGTGATGTCGATCACGCCGAACGACAAGGCGCCCAGCTGGACGTCGCAGGCCGCCCTGGCCACTTCCGCCGTGCCGCATGCCAGGAGCAGGACGGCCACACCGGCCAGGATTCTCATTGGCAAGCTGCCTTCCCAAGGTCCGGCATTGGATCGGTGCCGTCGAAGCCCGGCAGGCTGCAGTGGAAGATGATGTCGCCGAGCTGACCTACGACCTCCTGCGGCCGGCCGGACAGGCCGCGCACATGCGCGGCGCCATCGCGGCCGACCAGGACCTCCGGCATGCCGTCGGCCCCGACCAGTTGCAGCCCGCCCGGCAGGGGCCGACCGGCAGCGTCGACCAGGCGGATCGTGCCCTGGCGCTCGCGGCGGATCCCGAAGTCGACGACCATCCCGCTCCGGTCGGCCGGCACGGCCGTCACCTGCGGATCCCCCACCTGGGCGTCCAGCGGCAGGTCCTCGACCTCCACGCGAACCTGATTGGCCTGGTAGGGCAGCAGGCTGGGCAGCAGGAGCTGGCCGGACGCATCGGTCCGGCCGACTTCCCGGTTCTCCACATAGACGCGCACGTCCGGCATGCCCGGGAGGTCGACCATCCCGAAGGCACGGCCGAGACGGCGCGAGGCATCGAACCGGCCGTCGACCACGGCCAGCGAGCCCGACAGGTTCGGCCGGATGGCCGACCCCTCCTCCTGCAGCTCCGCATCGACACGCGCCGACAGCTTGCTCCAGTCATAGCCGAGGCTGCCGCTGAGCCGGCTCTGGTCACCGCCTGCCCTGGCCGCGACGAGCCAGTCCGCGCCGAGGTCGGAGGCACCTTTGGATCGGCGGTACTGGACGTCGGCGTAGGTGCCGCTCCCGTCATGGGACGCGCCGATGCTGGCGCTGTCGGTGGCATCGATCGGCAGCACATAGTTCACAAAGAAGGCGCCTTGTTCGGACGGCTCGATCAGCTTGGCCGCCGTCAGTACGACCGAGCCCGGCCCCAGCCGCGTGGACCAGGAGGCGGCCGTCGACAGCGTGTCGTCGGCGTCGTGCTCGTCGCGATGGACGAGGAAGAGGCCGAGGCTGCCGAAGCGGCCCAGATCCAGCCCGAGCCTCGCCTGGTCGATGCGGGCAGGCTCCACACCGTTCTCGTCGTCCCCCAGCTCCTGCCAGTCCCGGCTGGCGAGGCGGGTACCGACGCCCAGGCTGAACGGCTGTCCCTGGTACTCGTAGTCGAGCTGGGCAAGCGTTCCCATGTCGCCCTGCTCGTTGCGCCCGATGCCGATGCCGCCCGAAAGCGTGCCGTACCGTCCGAGTGCCAGGGTACCGCCGGCCGACAGGTTCTGCGTGTCCTGCGAGGCCTCGAGATGGAACTCGCCGGTGAAGCGGTCGCTGAAGCCGTAGCGGTGGGTGGCGGCGGCGAACAGATCGCCGTAGGCAAAGCTCTCTTCGGCATAGTCCTCGCGCAGCGCGCCCGCCTCGTAGGAGAAGTCGTGGAGGCCGGCGCGGAGCATGCGTGCGCTGACATAGTAGGGCTGGGTCACAATCCGCTCGCGGCCGAGCAGGTCCGTGACCCTCACCTGCAGTTCGCCGGCACCGGTCACCACCGGCAGCTGGTCGATCTGGAACGGCCCGGCCGGCACGTCGCTCGTGTAGCGCTGCAGATCGTCGACATAAACGTCGACCACGGAGGGATTGTCGGCGAGCCCCCCGATTGTCGGCAGCGGGAAGGTGACGAAGGACGGGTCGGTCGCGAAATTGCTGGCCCACTGGATCCCGCCGAAGCGGAACGGCCGGCCGAACGCGCCGCCGACCGACAGGCCATCGCCCAGGCGGAGCGAGGCGCGGCGGTCGATGAAGTCGCGGCTGAACCCGGACTCCAGCCGGACCAGCTCGCCGTCGCCGGACAGGACGTCGCTGGCCAGCAGGCTGTTGCTGAACACGCCGCCGGCACCGAACACGCCGACATCCATCAGCCCATCGAGGCGCCCGTCGATGCCGTCGCCGGCCAGGTACTGCACGTCATAGTCCAAGAACGCGCCAAAGCCGCTGGCCACCATCGGCCGGCTGTCGACCTCCCCACGGATGACCAGCGGGTCGAGTGCTTCGGGCGGGACTTGCAGCGCCAGGGACAGGTCCACGTCGTCGACCGTCGCACTGGCGCCGGCGATCGCGTCGATCGGGTAGAAATCCTCGCCGTTCAGCGTGACGATCCTGGCGTCGTCGATGACGAGCCGCCAGCGCCGGGCCTCGGCGAGTTCGACCACCAGCCTGCCGGTGGCGGTCTCCTTCGCGAAGATCGCGGCGTCGCTGACCGGCTGGCCATTCAGGATCACCTGGTAGAGCTGCTCGGTCCAGGCTTGGTCGGGTGTTAGCGGCGGCAGGATCGGGTCGCGCCGAAAGGTGCGCGGCGGCGGACCGGACCAGGTCCCGGTCGAGGGCGGCATCTCGACCCGGGTGGCCGGAACGGCGGCATTCGTCCGCCGCACCGCGAAATCGTCCACCGTCGGTGGACGGGGTGCCGCTGGCCGGATGATCGGGACGATCACCTCTTCGCCGATCTGGACGTCCCTGGGCCTTGCCATTGGCGGCACCATCGGTCGCGGCTGAGCCGGGAGGATCGCTGGCATCGCGGGTGGCGGGGCGGCCAGGACCGGCAGCAGGATGGCGGGCCCGGTCGGGCCGGTCGAGGGTGGAAGCGGACGCTCCCGTGCATCCAGCCCCGACCACACCGTCGCGAGCAGAACGGCCGCCCAGACCCTAGTCGCGCGGAGCGGCCAGGCGTTCTTCGAGCGTGCCAAGGTTCGTGTCCACGACGACCGTCAGGATCTGTCCACTCGCAGCGGCGGGCAGGTGCCAGCTGCGCGAGCGGCCGGGCAGCAGGTAGAAGGCCTCCTTCAGGTCCGTCAGCGCCCGCCCGGCGCCGTCGCGGATCCGGATGGCGCTCATCTGGACATGGGCTTGTCCGGCATTGCGGACCGCCAGGACCGGCCCGCCGGGGCCAGCCGAGATGCTCCAGATCGGCTCGGCCAGCGCCCCCGGCGCTTTTTGGAATACCGGGATGTTGAAGCCGAGCGAGAAGCGGACGCCACCCGGTTCGCCGCCCGAGCCTGCCGCCGGCACCTCGGAAAGGAGCAGCCGATAGGTGCGTTCGGTGGAAGCGCGGCTGCGGTCGCGCAGCGCCAACCGCACGACCTGCTGCTTGCCCGGCTGGAGAACGAAGACCGGCGGCACCGCGATCAGTTCCGGGGCCGGCTCCAGCGCGTCGGGCAGCGGCGAATCCAGCCAGCGCATCGCGGTGATCTGAAGGACGCTAGGGCCATCGCCATTGTTGCGCACCGCGACCGTGCCGGTTCCGGCCTCGGCCAGCTCCACCCTGGTCGGCGACACGGAAAGATTGCCGGCTGCCCCGGCATGGTCGGGCCGCAGGACCGCAAGGCCGATCAGCGCCAGGAAAGCCAACCGCCGTCTGCCGTGACGGAGCAGCGTGCCGGCGTTCATGGGAAGGTCAGGGTGACGTTCACCGTGTCGGCATAGTTGCCGGCAGCGACCGTCTGGTTCGCCGCGATCCGCCCGTAGACCGGGATGTTGCCGCCCCCTGCCACCAAGCGGATTTCGGTGTGGGCGCTGGATCCGGTGCCGAACACGCTGGAGCGGCTGGCGTTGCGGAAGAGCTGGTAGTTCAGGCTGCTGCTGCCGGAGGTCATCTTGCGGGCCGACGTGCTGCCGGTACCGCCGCCATCCAGCTCGAAGACCAGGTTGCCGGTAGGGCAGTTGGCGAAGGTCAGCTGGCCATCGGCATCCAGGTTGCTGGTCTGGCCCGACGTGTAAGTCCCAAAGCTCATGGTACCGCCGGTGAGCGAGCAGCTAGACTGCACCACGGCGGACACCGCCAGGGTGCCGGTGGTCGTCGGTGCCGGGGCGGGGCTGGGTGCGAGGACAAAGGCCGTGCCGGCCAGCCCCCCTGCCAGCCATGACGCTGCGCGCTGCATGACCGATCTCCTGACAGCCGCGGAGCACGTCCGCAGTCCTAATTCAACCTGCGGTTAAATATGCCGGCTATCTCACGCGAGGCAAGAGTTAAATTCTGGTTTATCAACCTATGCGTTAAATGTCGCTGCCGAGCCGGTGGATCGACCCTTGGTCGCCCAGAACTGCACCGTGGACAGCAGCTTCGGGCGATCGATCGGCTTGGTGAGATATCCATCCATGCCAGAAGCGAGGATCCGCTTCTCGTCCCCGCTCATGGCTTCGGCCGTCAGCGCCACGACCGGGATAGTGCTGCGACGCTCGTCGGACAGCAGGCGGATGGCCCGGGTGGCCTGGAGCCCGTCCATCACCGGCATCTGCACGTCCATGAGCACGAGGTCGAAGTCGCCCGCCTCGACGGCTGCGACCGCCCTTGCCCCGTCCGGCACGGTCGTGACCGCATGACCAGCCTTCGCGAGCAGCAACTCGGCCAACCTGCAGTTCACCGGGTTGTCGTCGGCGACCAGGATCCGCAACCCGCGCTCGATACCTTCCTGGACATCATGGCGGGTCCAAACCCTATTTCTTTCCGTGTCTTGGACGATGCGGATCAACATCTGCATGAGATCCTCGTCCGAGAACGGCGTGGCCAGGTACCCGTCCAGCCCCAGGGAGCCAGCCCGTGCCGCGTCGCCACGCAGGCCCGATGTCGCAAGGCAGACGACGCGGAGGGCCTGGCCTGCTTCGCGGCGCAGGGCTGCGACCAAGGCTGCGACCGAACGATCATCGAGCGTGGCACCGATGATCGCGAGGTCGAAGACCGTGCCCCGCGTGCGCGCCTCGTGAATCTCGCGGAGCGCATCATCCAGCCCGGCGGCCCCTCGCACGAGCAGGCCCCAGGCCGAGGCAGCCCGGCGCAGCCGTTCCCGAAGATCCGGCAGCGCCTCGACGATCAGCAGGTGAAGTCCGGCCAGACTGACCGGATGGAGTTCGCCCGACACGCCGTCGGCAGGAACGGCCGGCAGCAGCAGTATCGCGCAGGTTCCAGCGCCGGCCCGTGATGCGATCTCCAGCCTTCCACCCATCGCACTTGCCAGAGCGCTGCAAATGGTCAGCCCGAGGCCACTGCCACCGAACATCGGCAGGGTGCCGGTGGACTGCCTGGCGAACGGATCGGCCGGCAGCCGTGACCCGTCCTGGTCGAATCCTCGGCCTGTGTCCTGCACCTGGAACAGGACGGCAGGCGCGTCCGCCAAGGGGGCCGGCCGCACGACCAGCCGCACCGTCCCGTCGTCCGTGAACTTCACGGCATTGCCCATGAGGTTCACCAGGATCTGCCTCAGCCGGCCAGGATCGCCGCTGATTGCCGTCGGCACATGCTTGTCGACCTCCAGTTCGAGGCGGATGTTCTTGCCATTCGCCTTCTGCTCGAAGGTAGCCATGGCGCGCCCGGCGACGAGGCGCGGATCGAAGGCAACGGCGCGAAGATCGAAACGGCCGGCAGCAAGACGCGACAGGTCCAGCAGATCGTTCAAGACCGTCAGCAGCGCCTCGGCGGACTCGACAATGGTGTCGACAAGGGTCTGCTGATCCTGGGACAACGAGGTGTCGGCGAGAAGGCGCGCCATGCCGAGCACGCCATTCATCGGCTCCCGCAATTCGTGGCTCATCATGGCGAAATTGAGCGTCGTGCTGGTCCGCGGCGTGCGACGACGCCGCCACCAGCGCCAAGCATGGGTCCTGCCGTCGATGCCCGTCATGCGCCTCATGCCAACCGCCACGCTGATCGCTGTGCCGGTGCGACGATAACCGAACTCGCGTCCGGGTAGAAGAACTACAGAAAGACCTGTTGATAGCGGATCATATATCTGACTATATTCCCATCACCGGCAGAGAACCGGCCCGCCAAGGAACAACGAGAATGAGCAGCAACGCCATGCCCACCGATCCGCAAGACCTGAACAGCACCAACACCGATCCATTGCTCCAGGGAGGGTCCCAGTCGGGCCTGCCGGAGCCGCCATTTTCCATCGACGACGTGTCGGCGCGGAGGACTTGGTTGTGGCGCTTGGCCTTCCATACGTTCGAGGCCCGGGCGAAAGCCGCCGACAAGCTCGACACCCGCTTCCTCGTCCATCTGAGCGAGCTGCTGGACCTGTCTGCCGCCAGCCGCAAGCAGAGGGGATCCGGCCAGGACATGGGACTCGGTGAATTTCTGCACGGCTTGTCGGTGGACGAGTTCGCCCAATACAAGCGGCAATGCGAACCGATCTAGAACCGTCGCACGATCGGCGCGCCAGCTCAGCCGGCGCGCCGCTTGCGATCAGGCCGAGCGCACGATCAGGTCGAGCCCGTCCTGGTAATAGAGCGTCAGGCCGTTCGCGAAGCTGACATATTTGAAGCCGGTCACATCGTCGCCCGACGCGGTGACATGCGCGCTGGCATCGCCCTCGCTCACGACGGGGGCATCCGCCACCAGGCCCAGGGCACGCAGTCCGCTGTCATTGTAGAGGACGATCTCGCCGCCGGCGTCCTGCATCAGGTCGCTGAGTGCCAGTTCGACCTCCGGAGGCTCGCCGAAGACGAAGCCCTGCTCGTCACCGACAAGTTCCAGCGGTCCCATGTCCAGTTCGGCCGGCAACCACTTGGTTGCTGCATTGCTCATGACGATGTCCTGCCGAAGAAAGTCCCGGACCCCACCTCCTGACGACCGCAAGCGCCCAAGAGCATGGCTCCATGCCAGTGTTTTTGAACTGATATGGTTAAGGCCGGGTTAAGACAAGCTGATCGGCGGCGCGATCGACGGGTTCCTCGCCTGCCCCGACAGTTCGCGCACTCTCGTACATCTAGCCGGAGCGGGGCCGCCGCCTGATATGGGCAGGAAGACGACGAAACCGCATCAGGCCGGGATCGGCCGTGTTCACCCCAGGCGCAACGACAACCAGGACATCGGCGGCCAACGGCTCGAAATCCGCCCGAAAATGAACCGAGCTCTTCAAGGCCAGGATGCGTTGCCTGCCGGGTTCCACCCCCAGATGATGGAAGATCGCCCGGTCGGCCGCCTGAACGCGACGGGTCGACACGAGCACGCCCGGCCCGTCCGGGTGAGTGGCCCGCAACAGCGCCATCGGCCCCAACTCCATGCGCGCGCCGCGATACATGGGTCCCGTTGCGGTAAAGCGCCCGTTGCCGGTCCGCTGGACATACCAGTCGCCCTTTACCGGCTGGACCGGCTCCGGGCCATGTCGGCCTCCGAGGGCCAGATCCCTCAGCCAGGAACCGGCACCACTCGCCTGCGCTGCCGAGGCAGCCTCATCGTCGGCCAGAAGGGCCAGCACGCTGTCCGGCGCCTTCGCAGCGACGAGCGCGGCCAGCAGGCCGGTCGTGTCGGAGGTGCCGCCTCCCCCGGGATTGTCCTGCGTGTCGGCCAGGACGACGGGCCGGCCATCCCGGGATCGACCAAGCGCCTCGGCGACCGCAGCCTCTGGCGTCCAGAGTGTTCCCGCAAACCTGGCCTCGGCCGCCTTGAAGGCGGCGGCAAGCTCGGCGGCGGCAGCCTCGACACGATCCGCCACCGGTCCGTAGGCGATCACCGAAGGCCCGCCGCAGCTGGTGTCGCCGGCCGGGAACCCCATCGCGATCGACACGGTCCCGTCGATCCGGCGCGCAAGCTCGTCCGCCAGGGCATACAGGCCCCGGGCCGGCTCGATCGTGGTGCACTGCCAGGGCAGCCCGATGAGGAAGTCGAGCTTCACATGCGCCTTGGCCTGCGGCTTGCCCTGGATCCGGCGCTCCAGGAACGGCAGGCACCGTCCGCCGGTCTCCGCGATGTCGACATGAGGATAGGTGCGATAGGCGACCAGCACATCGGCATGCTCGACCATGGCATCCGAGACATTGGCGTGCAGATCCAGGGCGCACACGATCAGCATGTCCGGGCGTAGCGAGCGGATCCGGCGCAAAAGCTCCCCTTCGCCATCATCGAGGGCATCGGTGATCATCGCACCGTGCAGGTCCAAGAACAGCCCGTCCAACGGCCCGGCATGAGCGAGGTCGTCCAGCATCTGGCCTGCCAGCCGCTCATAGGCGTCGGTGGTGACCGGGCCAGAGGGACATGCGTTCGCCCATGTCAGCGGCACGAGTTCGTGGCCTGCCAGGCGCGCCCGATCGACAAAGCCGGTGATGGCAAGGTTGATCCCGGCGATGCCCTCGAACATGGCCGGCCCGCGCTGGCGGGCCGGCCAGCCGTCGCCATGGTCGAAGGCGTCCCAGTCGGCTGGCAGCGGCGCGAAGCTGTTGGTCTCGTGATGAAGGCCGCCGATGCCGATCCGCGCCATCCGTTCAGTAACCTACCCGCCGCTTCATCCAGGCGGGATGGGCAAAGGCTGCCCGGTGGATCTCGGGCGTGTAGTAGCGAAGATCCGCCGGCACCCCGCGAGACTCGATGATCTCCGGCGTGATCGTGCGGAGGTCCGACCAGTCGCTGGCAAAGCCCAGCGCCATGCTGCCGCCGATATAGGTCGGAACGGCCGCGAAGTAATAGGTGACGTCGGCAAAGCCCGCCGCGCGCTGCCTGGCCTGGGTGAACTCCAGCTCGTCCGGATGGATGGAGGGGTTGCCGCACTGGGTGACCATGATGCCGCCCTGGTTCAGCAGGCGCCGGCAGTTGCGGTAGAACTCCTCCGTGAACAGCACGGCACCCGGCCCGTGCGGATCCGTCGAATCCACGATGATGACATCGTAGCGGTCGGTGCTCTCGGCGACGTAGCGGGCGCCGTCCGCGATCAGCACGCGGGCCTTCTCGTGGTCGAAGGCACCATCGGAAAGGCTCGGCAGGTACTTCCTGCAGAACTCGATCACGCCGGCATCGATCTCGACCTGCGTGACCTGCTGCACGCCCGGGTGCTTGATGGCCTCGCGCAGGCAGCCGCCATCGCCCCCGCCGATGATCAGCACCTGACGGGCCTGGCCGTGGGCCAGGATCGGCGTGTGCACGAGCATCTCGTGGTAGACGAACTCGTCCCCGGTGGTGGTCTGCACCACGCCGTCCAGGGCCAGGACCCTGCCCCACGCATCGCTCTCGAAGACGATCAGGTCCTGGTGCTCGGTCTGATCGTGATAGAGGACCTCCCGCACCTTGATCTTCTGCGCCCAGTGCGGCCAGAGCGTCTCGGTGAACCAGTCCATCGTCACGCCATTCCCCCGTGTGTCGGTCGGGTTCGGTTTAGCAGACCCCTCATCCATGCGCCACGCAGCTGCCGGCGCCGGCCAGTTGAGGCATCGCGGCGCCCTGCCGGCGCGCGCCGTAAAATACAGCGCTATAGGAACCGACCCTCGCGGGACCATGTTCTAGACCACGAACAGGGATTGGCCAGTTGTCCAATCGACGTGTTTTCTGGCATGGGAGATGATCGATGAAGAAGCCCGTAGTCGCTGCACTTGCGGCGCTGCTTCTGGCCACGACGGTGGCAGCTTGCGGAAGAATGGAAAGAAGTACGTCTACCACGGCTACGGATGTCGTCGTTCCTTCGAACCTTCCGCCGGTCGAGACGTCTTCCGACGTGCTGCAGGTGATCTCGGGCGACACGGTCTCGTCCAGGCAGTTCGTCGAAATGGCAGCGCGCGCCAACAACTTCGAGATCGCAGCCGGCACCATCGCCGAGCAGAAGGCACAGGATCCGCTGCTGAAGGCCTATGGCCGTCGCATGGTCGCCGATCACACCATGATGGGCCTCGCCATGAACAACAAGGCTGTGCTGGCCGGTCCGCAATACACGGTGCCTGTGACGCTCGATGCCAAGCACGAGGCGATGATCGACCAGTTGAACGCGGCCTCCGGCGCGCAGTTCGACCAGCTCTACATCATGCAGATGCGGCAGTCCCACAAGGACACCTACGAACTGCTGAACGCGTTCTCTGATCGCGGCGACGAGTCGAACTTCCAGGAGCTGGCCCAGGACAACAAGCAGGAGGTCTACAACCACCTGGTCGAGATCGACTCCATCGCCGAGAGGGTGATGCCCTCGATGACGGAGACGAATACCTCGATGTGATATCCTCAACCCACCTGTCCGGAGATCGGGCAGGTGGGGTGACCCCATCAGATGTCCGCGTAGGTGTGCACCTCGGCTCCTCCGCCCGGATGGGTGACCGCACCCTTCTCGGCCGAACCGACCGTCTGGGCATACTTCCAGAGCGTTCCGGACGTGTAATACGACGAACGAGGCTTCCAGGAAGCCCGGCGCGACGCAAGTTCCTCTTCCGACAGCTCCACGTCGATCCGGCCGGCCTCGGCGTCGATCACGATGATGTCGCCGTCCCTCAGGAGGCCGATCGGCCCACCGACCTGGGCCTCCGGCCCGACATGGCCGATGCAGAAGCCACGGGTAGCACCGGAGAAGCGGCCATCCGTGATCAGCGCTACGGCGTCACCCTTGCCCTGCCCATAGAGCGCCGAGGTCACCCCCAGCATCTCCCGCATGCCGGGGCCACCCTTCGGCCCCTCGTAGCGGATCACCAACACCTCGCCGTCCTGGTACTTGCGTTCCTGGACCGCCTGCATCGCGTCTTCCTCGCAATCGAAGCAGCGGGCGGGACCGCGAAACTTGAGGCTGGGCAGGCCGGCGATCTTCACGATCGCTCCCTCCGGCGCCAGCGTGCCCTTGAGACCGACAACGCCGCCCACCTCGGTGATGGGATTGCTGGTGGGGCGCACGACCGTCTGATCGGGCCGCCATGGGAAGCTCTCCAGGTTCTCCGCGATCGTCTTGCCGGTGACGGTGATGCAGTCGCCGTGCAGATAGCCGCCATCCAGCAGCGCCCGCATGATCAGCGGGACCCCGCCGACATCGGCCAGGTCCTTCATCACATACTGCCCGGCGGGCTTGAGGTCGGCGATGTAAGGCGTCGACCGGAAGATCTCCGCGACGTCGTGCAGGTCGAACGGGATGCCGGCCTCGTGCGCCAGGGCCGGCAGGTGCAAGGCGCCGTTGGTGGAGCCACCGGAACAGGCCACGACGCGCGCAGCGTTCTCGAGCGATCTCCGGGTGACGATGTCGCGCGGGCGGAGCTTGCTGGCGAGCAGGGCCATGACCGCTTCGCCGGACTGCTCGGCCCAGGCGTCGCGAGCCTCGTAGGGGGCGGGCGTTCCGGCCGAACCAGGCAGCGCCAAGCCGATGGCCTCCGACACGCAGGCCATCGTATTGGCGGTGAACTGGCCGCCGCACGAACCGGCCGACGGGCAGGCCACCCGCTCGAGTTCCTCAAGATCCTCGTCGGACATGGCGCCCACGGCGTGCTTGCCCACGGCCTCGAACACGTCCTGGACGGTCACGTCCTTGCCGCGGAAGCGCCCCGGCAGGATGGAGCCGCCATACATGAACACCGAGGGCACATTGAGCCGCACCATCGCCATCATCAGGCCCGGCAGCGACTTGTCGCAGCCCGCGAGCCCGACCAGCGCATCATAGGCGTGGCCACGCACCGTGAGTTCGGTCGAATCGGCGATCACCTCGCGTGAGACCAGCGACGACTTCATGCCCTCATGGCCCATGGCGATGCCGTCGGTCACGGTGATCGTCGTGAATTCCCGGGGCGTGCCGCCTGCCTTGGCGACGCCGCGCTTGACCGCCTGAGCCTGTCGACCGAGCGCGATGTTGCAGGGTGCGGCCTCGTTCCAGGTCGTCACCACGCCCACGAACGGCTTGCCGATGTCGTCCTTGGTCAGGCCCATCGCGAAGTAGTAGGAGCGATGGGGTGCGCGCTGGGGCCCGCTCGTGGTGTAGCGCGACGGCAGGTTGGTCTTGTCGAAAACTGTTACACGCGCCACGTCGCCTGCTCCTCCTCGTTCCCGTGGGGCGGTTCGTGAGAGCGGCGACCCCCCTGCGGTTGCATGGCGCGGACCATAGTCAGCACGTTCCGGCGTGGCCAGTGGAACGATTCCGGTGATCGGGCTACGGGCAGGCCAGCGCGCGACTTGTTCCGTGGCGGCGAGAATGCGACATCCGTTCCATGGCCCTTGCGCATGACCTAGCCCCGCGGCCCGCCCTTTCCTTCCGCAAGATCACGGAGCGGGCGGTCACGCGCTTTTTGATCGACGACGGCCTCACCCACGCCGCCGCCATCGCCTTCGACACGCTCTTCGCGCTGGTGCCCTTCCTGATCTTCCTGGTAACGCTGGCCGGCTGGGTCGGCCAGAGCGATGCCGCCAACGAATCGATCGAGCTCATCCTGACTTTGCTGCCGCCGGAAGTGGCCGGCTGGGTCAAGCCGGTCGTGAACGAGGTGACGCGGGCGGCGCATCCAGGGCTGCTCACCGTGTCCATGATCGGAACGCTCTGGGTGGCCTCCAGCGCCATCGAGGCCGTCCGCAACGCGCTGAACCGCATCTTCGACGCCACGGTCAGTGCAAGAAGATGGCCGATGCGGCGGTTGCAGGGATTGATGCTGACCTTCTTCGCGGGCTTCTGCGCGATCGCGCTCACCACGCTCACCGTGATCCTCCCGCTCGGTCTGCAGGTCGCAGCAAAGCTGCTTCAGGATCCCGACGCGACCAGCATCGTCACCGGCTGGTCCAGCCATATGGTCGGCGTCGCAATCCTGTTCGTGATCTCGATGACCCTGTTCCGGCTCCTGCCTGGGCGGCAAATCCCCATGACCCGCCTTGCCGTCGGCGCCCTGTTCGTGACGGTGGTCTGGAACGTGCTGGTGTTTGGCTTTTCGTATTATATGAGCAACATCAGCAGCATGACCGTCACCTATGGCAGCCTTGGCGGCGTGATGGTCACGATGTTCTTCTTCTGGCTTTCGGCGGTGATCTTCCTGCTGGGCGCGCAGATCGCGGCCGCCGTGGACCGGGCAAGTTCACCCAGCCCTCTTCCTGCACCGGGGGTGCACGGTTAAGAACCGCGGCACCAGCGCTTTTCATTTGGAGACAGTTGCTCATGAGCGCGACCAAGCCAACGCCGGCAGGCCCGTTGTTCGCCGGCAAGCGCGGCCTTGTCATGGGCATCGCCAATGACCGCTCGCTGGCCTGGGGCATCACCGAGGCCGTCGCCGCGCATGGGGCCGAACTGGCGGTGACCTACCAGGGCGAGGCGCTGCGCAAGCGGGTGATGCCGCTGGCCGAGCGCGCCGGGGCGACACTGGTTCTGCCCGCCGACGTGACGGATCCGGCTTCCATGGATGCCCTGTTCGCCGAGATCGGGGCCAAATGGGGCAAGCTAGACTTTGTCGTCCACGCGATCGCCTTCTCCGACAAGGAGGAGCTGAAGGGCCGCTACGTCGACACGAGCTACCAGAACTTTCAGAACACGATGAACATCTCGGTGTTCAGCTTCACCGATCTTGCCCGCCGCTCGGCCCCGCTGATGACGGATGGCGGCTCGCTCCTGACGCTGACCTATCTGGGCGCCGAGCGGGTCGTGCCCCACTACAACGTGATGGGCGTGGCGAAGGCAGCCCTGGAAGCGTCGGTCCGGTTCCTGGCAGTGGATCTTGGCGGCAGCAAGATCCGGGTCAACGCCATTTCGGCCGGTCCGGTGAAGACATTGGCCGCCTCCGGCATCGGGGACTTCCGCTACATCCTGAAGTGGAACGAGTACAACGCGCCGCTCAAGCGCAACACGACCATCGAGGATGTCGGAGGTGCTGCCGTCTTCCTTCTGTCGGACCTGGCCAGCGGGACGACCGGCGAGGTCGTGCACGTCGACAGTGGCTACCATGTGGTCGGCATGAAGGCCGCGGACGCTCCCGACATTTCCGTGGTGTGACCCGCCTGCCAGGAACCGGCTGCCGTGCCGGAAACTTCCGCTTACGTGCGGGATGGTCGACGTCACGTTATACGTCGGCCATGATGTCGATCTGCTGTGTTCGCAGGGAGGATGAAAAAGATGGACAAGAGAACTTGGTATATCGTGATCGCGGTGATCATCGTGATCCTGCTCGCGTGGATGTTCTGGCCGACGACGGCCACGACGCCGACCGCGCCCGCCGGAACGGCCACTCCTCCGGCGACCACCGCACCGGCAACCAACCCGTAACGAATCCGATCTGGTAGACAGGAAGGCAGGGTCCTGCCTTCCTGTTCCGGGACTCTTGTGGTCTCACGATCATCCCACCTCTTGACCCGAGATCGAGCTTTCCGGCACCTGCGGCCGAGGAGTGCATCGGACGGCGCGGTCGGAGATCATGGCAGGCAGCAGCTTCGGCGAGCTTTTCCGCTTCACGACCTGGGGCGAGAGCCATGGCCCCGCCATCGGCTGCGTGGTGGATGGCGTTCCATCCAGGCTCCCCCTCGACTCTCCCGACATCCAGCGATGGCTCGACCGGCGCAAGCCCGGCCAGTCCAAGTTCACGACCCAGCGGCAGGAGCCGGACACGGTCGAGATCCTTTCAGGCGTCTTCGAGGGACAGACCACCGGAACGCCGATCCAGCTGCTGATCCGCAACCAGGACCAGCGCTCGAAGGATTATGGTGACATCAAGGACAAGTTCCGTCCGGGCCATGCCGACTTCACCTATGAGATGAAGTATGGGATCCGCGACTATCGAGGCGGCGGCAGGTCGTCGGCCCGGGAAACCGCCAGCCGCGTGGCCGCGGGTGCCATTGCCCGCAAGGTGCTGGGCAGCGCTGTCAGCATCCGTGGCTACATGGTCCAGATGGGCAAGGACCACGTCGAGAACGCGTTGCACGATGACGCCGAGATCGACCGGAACCCGTTCTTCTGCCCGGACGCCAAGGCTGCCGCGCGGTGGGGGGACCTGCTGAACGGCGTGCGCAAGGCCGGATCGTCGGTGGGCGCGGTGATCGAGGTCGTGGCACGCGGTGTCCCAGCGGGTCTGGGCGAACCGATCTACGACAAGCTGGATGCCGACCTGGCCAAGGCCATGATGAGCATCAACGCCGTGAAAGCGGTCGAGATCGGCGCCGGACTGGAGGCGGCCGGGTTCTCCGGCGAGGAGAATGCGGACGAGATGCGCATGGAGGCCGGGCAGCCCGTGTTCACCTCCAACCACGCCGGCGGCATCCTGGGCGGCATCTCGACCGGCCAGGACATCGTGGTGCGCTTCGCGGTAAAGCCGACCTCCTCCATCCTGACACCCAGGCACACGGTCGACCGCTTCGGCGCGGAGAGCGAGATCCTGACCAAGGGGCGGCACGATCCGTGCGTCGGGATCCGGGCCGTCCCGGTCGGGGAAGCGATGATGGCGGTGGTGCTGGCCGACCACCTGCTGCGCCACCGCGGGATCTATGGCGGCGCGATGCCATGACGGAGCGGGAGTCCATGCACCTGCCCAGGCTGGCCATGGAGCCGGCGGAAGTTGACCGGCTCTACGATGCCGGCCGTGCCGTGCCCGACAGCGCCGTCCGCATGGCCGGGTGGACCGAGCGCAGCCGTCAGGCCCGTGCCAGGCTCGACGGCCGCCTGGACGTGGCCTACGGACCGAGCCTGGACGAGTATCTGGACGTCTTCCCCGGGCCAGTGGGCGGCCCGCTCCACGTCTTCATCCATGGGGGCTACTGGCGCAGGTTCACGGCCAAGGACTTCTCGTTCGTGGCCGAGCCGCTGGTGGCCCAGGGCTACACGGTGGTCGTGCCCAACTACGCCCTCTGCCCGCGCGTCCGGATCGGCGAGATCGTCCGCCAGGTCCGTGCGGCCCTGCACTGGACCATCCATCATCCGGATGTGCACGGCGGCGACATCCGGCGCCTCACGATCTCCGGCCACTCCGCAGGTGGCCATCTGGTGGGCATGATGCTGGCGACCGACTGGTCGGCTTGGCGCAGCATGCCGGCCGAACCAGTTGCGGCGGCCGTGGCGTTGAGCGGCCTCTACGACCTGGCGCCGTTCGCCTATAGCTGGCTGCAGCCCGTCCTGCAGCTGGACCATCACGACATCGAGCAGTTGAGCCCGGTCCGCCAGGTCAAGACGCAGGCGACAAGCCTAATCCTGGCGGCTGGCCAGCTGGAGAGCCCGGCCTTCCACGCACAGGCCGGCCTGTTCGAGGCGGTCTGGCGGGCTTGCGGCAACCGCGTCGAGCGGTCGACCTGCGGGGACCGCGACCACTTCACGATCGTCGAGGACCTGCCCGCCCTGCTGGAGCGGGAGACGCGGCGGTGAGCCGTCAGCCGCCGGTCACGCTCATGTGGCGCGAGACCGAAGGCACGTTGCGGCGACGGTCGATGATGAAGTCGTGGCCCTTGGGCTTGCGCGCGATCCCGTCCCGGATCGCCTGCTCCAGGGCCTGATTGCCCTCCGACAGGCGAAGCGGCGTGCGCAGGTCCACGGCATCATCCTGGCCAAGGCACATATACATGGTGCCTGTGCAGGTGACGCGCACGCGGTTGCAGCTCTCGCAGAAATTGTGGGTCATCGGGGTGATGAACCCGATCCGGCCGCCCGTCTCGGCCACCCTGACATAGCGGGCGGGGCCGCCGGTCCGGTAGTCGAGATCGCTGAGCGTCCATCGCTTCTCGAGCCGCGCGCGCACGAGCGAGAGCGGGAGGTACTGCTCTGTCCGGTCGCCGTCGATGTCGCCGAGCGGCATGGTCTCGATCAGCGTCAGGTCGAAGCCCTGCCGGCCGCACCAGTCGACCATGCCGTCGATCTCGTCCTCGTTCACGCCCTTGAGCGCCACGGCATTGATCTTGATCGCAAGCCCCGCCTGCTTGGCGGCCTCGATCCCGGCCATGACCTTGTCGAACTTGCCCCACCGGGTGATCGCCTGGAACTTCACCGGGTCCAGCGTATCCACGGACACATTGATCCGCCGCACGCCGGCCTTTGCCAATCCTTCGGCGTGCTTTGCGAGCTGGCTGCCGTTGGTCGTGACGGTCAGCTCATCCAGGGCACCGCTTTGCAGATGGCGTCCTAACTGCTGGATCAGCCACATCACGTCGCGCCGGACCAGGGGCTCGCCACCGGTCAGCCGCAGCTTGCGCACGCCCATCTCCACCAAGGTCGAGCAGAGCCGGTCGAGCTCCTCCAGCGTCAGGAGCTCGGCCTTGGGCAGGAACGTCATGTTCTCCGCCATGCAGTACACGCAGCGGAAGTCGCACCGGTCGGTGACCGACACGCGGACATAGGAGATCTTCCGAGCGAACGGATCGATCAGCATCGCATTCCCAGCATCGGCCGACATCGGCGAACGTTATTGCCACGACCGGCGCCGCTGGTCACGTGGCTAGCACCTGTCTATGCTTCTGAGAGGGTACTTAATCACTCGGGGCCGGGAAGTGAACCGCCTCGGCGATCAAAAGCTGGGCGGCGAACCAGCATGTACATCGAGCGCCGGGAGGTCGGACCGAACGATGGCCGCCAACGTCACGACCATGCCGAAGATCGCGCTCCTGGCCGCCGACACGGCCGAGGCCGACAGTGCCATGGCCGTGCTGGAGGATCGCTGGCCGACCGTAGGGCTTGACGACGCGCAGCTGGTGGTTGCCCTGGGCGGCGACGGGTTCATGCTGGAAACCCTGCACGGCCAGATGCCGCGCGGCCTGCCGATCTACGGCATGAACCTCGGCACAGTCGGGTTCCTCCTGAACTCGTTCGGCATCGACGACCTCGACCTGCGCCTGGCCCGGGCCACCGAGGTCTCGCTGCATCCCCTGCGCATGGAGGCGACCGCGGCCGACGGTACCAGCGTGTCCGGCATTGCCATCAACGAGGTGTCGATCTACCGCGAGACCCGCCAAGCCGCCCGGCTAGCGATCGAGATCGACGGCGTGGCCCGGCTGCCGGAACTGGTCTGCGACGGGGTGCTGGTAGCGACCCCGGCCGGCAGCACCGCCTACAACCTTTCCGCGCACGGTCCGATCATGCCGCTTGGCGCCAACCTGCTGGCGCTCACGCCGATCAGCCCGTTCCGTCCGCGCCGATGGCGCGGCGCCCTGCTTCCGAACGACGCGCGCTTCACGATCCGCGTCCTCGACCCGGACAAGCGGCCGGTCAGCGCCGTGTCCGACTACACGGAAGTCCGCGACGTGGTGAAAGTGGAGATCTGGGAGGACCGCACCATCACCCTGAAGCTCCTCTTCGACCCCGAGCATCACCTGGAGGAACGGATCCTCAAGGAGCAGTTCGTCCCGTAGCCGACCATGTCGAAGCGTCTTCGGCCGCGCCGGCAATGATGACCGACGGCTGCGGCGCTGCCGGGGCTCCATCGATCGTGCAGTTGTCGGCAGCTGGCTAGGGGCCTGCCGGACTTCAGCCAGACGGCCGTGACCGCGTGGCCTGCAGGCATGCGTGCTAGACAGCGCCGGCACGACCACGCAGGAACGGAAGGCGGCCTGAGCCGCCAGTCGGAATGCTGCCGGCCCTGATCCCGCCAAGAACGAAGAGCGCCTGCTACAGTCGCTGGCGGGACCCGCCAGTCGCCTGCGGACCGGCCAAAGCCACACCCTCACCTCTGCAACCGGTTTCCCGCCGCAGGAAGCGGATCGTCCCAGTAACAGGCTCATCCGTCCGCTGACAGCAGGTAGGAGGCACAGACGGCGGCAGAAGGTCATCATCGGCCAGGCCCATAGGGCACCGCCTATCTAGCCAGGCTCCGCAAGCTGGGAGAAACGGTCCGCAGCCTGGCCAACTGCTGACCATGGTCGCCGGATGGCGGAAGATCCCCCGCCTGCAACAGGACGACAAGCAGGCCTCCAGGCAAAGGCGTCATGCCCAAGCGGAAGCGGCGTAAGGGCAGGCTCTTCCTGGTCCTTACCCCTCGACCGGCTTGGTCCATGTCGCCTGAACGGACACCGCCACCAGGGCCGGTGCCCCTGCCTTCCTGCACCTGTCAATCGACGCCCATCCTGCCGCCGGGCGGCCCGGCAGGCGGACCGAGGCCCTCTTCGGCAGCCACGGTCCCGACCAAATGTACGGCAGGCACGGTAGCCAGTATCGGTCGGCCTCACCAGGCGCCCCCCTGCAACGGCTCCTCCTGCGCTCCTTGCCGAACCGTACGATGGCCAAGCAGTGAACCAGGCGGCCACGGCGTCCGCAGTCAAGGCCGCTCGCCGTCCTGGCCCCGGAGGCCCTTGGGATCGTAGCATCACCCGTCCAGCGAGCCGTAACGTTGGCGACCAACAGCGGGCACTTCGGGCCAGAAAGGTCGCAAGCCGGCGGCAGGGAAGCGATCGGTGCCGGACAAGCCATTCACCTGGCGGCGGAATGGCAAGACATGTTCACGGCAGTTCCCTGGCTGAAACGGCGTTCGTCGGTCGCTGGCGCAAGCTTGCTTAATCGACCCGGCCGCCTGTCGCCGCGTCCACCCGCTGTCTGGTACGCCGGAACGCCTGGTCTTCTGCAGGCATTAGTATGGGCGAACTCGGTGCAGCATAGACCGGCCGGCGCATTCTTCAGCGAGCATGTCCGATCACAGGCCGTGCAATGCCTTGCAGGCTCGACCGCGGCCCTGCCCTTTGCCTGCGCACCAGCTGCCCTTTCCCTGGCGGGCCGCGCGCCGCCACGTTTGGCGACGGTTCATGCGCGCGACCACCTGACCGCATCCGATGCCCGTCGTCTCCAGCGAGGAGTGACCCTGATGGTGCCTCGCCGATGCCTTGCCGCCCGAGTTCTGGCGAATGCGGTTTCGCGCGATGCCGCGCCGGCGAGGCGAGGCAATGCGACCCCTGATCTTCACTGGCCGGCCGGCGGGAAGCCGGCGTCTCCTTGCGTTCGGCTGGCAAGGCAGGCTAGCAGGCGGCTCTGACGTGGAGACGAAGACTGTCCGACTGGTTCTTCTTCTACGGCACCCTCATGGATCAAGAGGTGCTGACCCTGGTGCTTGATCGCGACGTCCGTTCCGAGGAACTGGCCCCTGCGATCCTGCCGGACTTCCGTCGCGTCGCCAGTCCAGGCGTGGTCTATCCGCGTCTGGTCGAGGATGCCGCTTCGAAGGTGACGGGACTGGCACTCGCTGCGCCGAGGCCACGGGACCTCGTGCGGCTGGCATGGTTCGAGGACGGCGAGTACGAGCCGGTGCGCAACCAGGTCCTGCTGCTGGATGGCGGCCTGGCACAAGCCTGGCTGTTTCGCGCCTTCGACGAGGTCCTGGCGGCCGACCATCGTCTGTGGTGCCCGTTGTCATGGTCGCTGCATGACAAACCTTCCTACCTGATGGCTTGTCCACGCTGGATGGTCGGCTGTCCGGAACCTGACGACGACCACCCCTTCCTGCGTCGAATTCATGAAGAAGGCCCGCGCAAGGCAGCCTGATCAGCAGCAGCGTTACCGCCGCTTCACGCAGCGCCTCCGTCCAGCGGCTGCCCGTCACGCATCCATTGGCGTGGGATATGCTCGGTCGCGGTCAGCGGGTTGGTGAGGCACGCCATCCGCGCAACGGTCCAGCCAGGCAAGGGTCTCCTCGGCGCGCATGGGCTCCGCGATCAGGAAGCCCTGCAACCACTCGCAGCCAAGCTCGGCCACGCTACGGGCGACCTCTTCCGATTCGACTCCCTCCGCCGTTGCCGTCAGCCCCAGTCCCTGGGCGATCCCGACGATCGAGCGGAACACGATCCGCGCCGATGCGGATCCATCCTCCAGTGGCGCGATAAAGCTGCGGTGCACCTTCACCTCGTTGAGCGGGAGCGACTGAAGCTGGACCAGCGAGGAATAGCCGGTGCCGAAATCGTCCATCGCGACCCGGCAGCCCATCGCACGAAACTCCGACAGCCGTTGGCGCGCACGGACCGGGTCCGACATGATCGACCTCTCCGTCACGTCCAGGGTCAGGTCGCCCCTCGGCGTTCCCCACCTGGTCAGGGCAGAGCCAATCTGGTCGACGACCCGGTCGTCCCGCAGCCAGAACGATGCGAGGTTGGCCGCCACTTCCAGCCGATGACCCTGCCCGCGCCAGCACTCATGCCAGCGCAGGCACTCGTCGAGCACGAACTCCGTGAGCGGCCCCATCAGGCGGGCCCGCTCGGCCACCGGCAGGAACACGTCCGGCTTCAGCCAGCCATGCGATGGATGGTTCCAGCGCAGCAGGCCTTCAAACCCAGCCACCCGGCGTGAACCGGCTTCGACCTTGGGCTGGAAATACACGGCCAGCGACCGCTCGGCGATCGCACGCTCGATGTCGTCGCGCAGTGCCGGACCACGTATCACGCCGAGTTCCGCCGGGTCCCCGGCAAGCACCAGTCCCAGCGCGTCGCGCTTGGCCGCATACATCGCTTGGTCGGCCGAGCGCAGCAGCGAATCGAGGTCGTGGCCGTGCTTCGGGCGAAGGGCGATGCCGATGCTCACGCCCACGCCAAGGGAGAACCCATCGATCAGGAACTGCGGCCTCATCGCGTCCACCAGCCGACGGGCGACCTCGACGGCCTCGGCAGAGCTGGTCGGTGGCGGCAGGAGCACGGCGAACTCGTCCCCGCCGATCCTGGCCAGCGTGTCCGTCCGGCGCAGGGGACCTTCCAGGCGCGGCGCCACCTCCTGCAGCAGCTGATCGCCGATCTCATGACCGAGCGTGTCATTGACCTGCTTGAACCGGTCCAGATCGAGCAGGAGAACGGCCAAAGGATCGCCGCGCCGGTCTGCCAGTGCCATGGCCTGCTCCGCCCGGTCCGCCAACAGGGTCCGGTTGGCGAGCCCGGTCAACGGATCATGAAGCGCCAGCCGCTCCAGTTCGAGGAGACGGCGGCGCTGCGCGCTGGCATCGCGGATGGCGACCAGCCATCCGCCATTGCGCCAGGGCGCCACCATGACGTCCACCTCGAGATGACCGCCTTCGCGAAGAAGCCGGCTCTCCCCGGCCTTGATGCGCAATCCGCCACCATGCTCGTCCGTCACCAGGTCGGGCAGGATCCGGCTGACATGCAATTCCCCGTCGGTGGCACCCAGCAGCCTCGTCGCCTGATCGTCCAGCGCCGTGATCCAGCCATCGACGTCCACCTCCAGGAGGCCGGCATGAGGTTGCATCGTCCCCGGCTCGTCGACCACGGCGGTCGACCGCCCAGGATCAACCGGTGACGCCATCACTCCGCCGTCCTCGCGCGGATGACCGGCCGCCTCACGCTCGGGTTGGGCATGCCTCGTTCGCTGTCGCTGAACCACGAACAGGCAGCCTGCGAGGCCGCCCGCGATCGCGATCAGCAAGATGAGTATCGAGGATGCGTGGGGCGTCACACGGATGGTCCTGACCGGCCGTGCTACCTCAAAGCGGCCTGTTCCGGACCTTAGACGACCGTCCGTAAAGAAAACGTTGACGACGCCGGCGCCGCCGTCCCCTACCAGTCCTGCTGATAGTTCGGCGCCTCCCGCGTGATCGCCACGTCATGCACATGGCTCTCGCGCAGGCCGGCATTGGTGATCCGCACGAAACGGGCATGGCTGCGCATGGAGGCGAGGTCGGCCTGACCCGTATAGCCCATCGCTGCCCGCAGCCCACCGACCAGCTGGTGGATCACGTTGGCGACCGGCCCGCGATACGGCACCCGGCCCTCGATACCTTCGGGTACGAGCTTGAGCGTCTCGCGGACTTCGGCCTGGAAGTAGCGATCGGCCGACCCGCGCGCCATCGCACCCAGCGATCCCATGCCGCGATAGGACTTGTAGGAACGTCCCTGGTACAGAAGCACCTCGCCCGGGCTCTCGTCGGTGCCGGCGAACATGGAGCCCAGCATGGCCGCGTCGGCGCCCGCGGCCATCGCCTTGGCGAGATCGCCCGAGGCACGGATGCCACCGTCCGCAATCACCGGGACGCCGCGTGCCGCGCATGCATCGGCCGCGTCCAGGATCGCCGTCAGCTGGGGGACGCCCACGCCGGCCACGATGCGGGTGGTGCAGATCGATCCAGGACCGATGCCGACCTTCACGGCGTCGGCGCCGGCGTCGATGAGGGCCGCCGCACCGTCGCGCGTGGCGATGTTGCCGGCGATCACGCGCACCGCGTTCGACAGCTTGCGGATGGCGCTCACGCCGTCGAGCACGCCACGCGAATGGCCGTGCGCGGTGTCGACCACCAGCACATCCACGCCGGCATCGATGAGCGCCTCGGCGCGCGCAAGTCCGGCCTCGCCGACACCGGTTGCTGCGCCCACGCGCAGGCGGCCCTGGGAGTCCTTGGTGGCGTTGGGGTAGCGCTGCGCCTTCTCGATGTCCTTGACCGTGATCAGGCCCTTGAGCCGGTACCCGTCGTCGACGACCAGCAGCTTTTCGATCCGGAAGCGGTGCAGCAGTTCCAGCGCCTCGCTTCGCTCGAATCCTTCCCTGACCGTCACCAGATCCTTTGCGGTCATCAGGTCGGAGACCGGCTTGTCGGTCATCTTGGCGAAGCGCACGTCGCGGTTGGTGAGGATGCCGACCAGCTTGCCGGCCGGACCGTCCACCACCGGCAGGCCGGAGATCCCGTAGCGCGCCATGATGGCAAGCGCTTCCGACAAGCGCGTGTCCGGCGTCACCGTCATGGGGTTGACGACCATGCCGGCCTCGAACTTCTTTACCTGCCGGACCTGGTTGGCCTGCTCCTCGACCTCGAGGTTCTTGTGGATGATCCCCAGGCCTCCCAGCTGCGCCATGGCGATGGCCATCGGCGCCTCGGTCACCGTGTCCATCGCGGCCGACAGGAGCGGGATGCCCAGCTCGATGTCGGGGGCGATCCTGGTGCGGACATCCACCGCGGTCGGCAGCACCTCCGAAAGTCCCGGCTCCAGCAGCACGTCGTCGAAGGTGAGCGCTTCGCGCAGACGCAGCGAGGTGGCGCTGGACATGTCCGATCTCCGTCGGTGGCTGAAGTTGGCGGCGTATACCGAACCAGCACCCTCGCGGCCAGAACATAAGGGATGCACCGGTTGCATTGCAGCATTCCGCTCAAGCTGCCGCACCAATCTGGAATTCATCGTACTTACCGTTGCACCAGCCCCGTGCATCCTTCAAAAAGCGCCGGCAACTTCGTGATCGGGAGAGGATCGAGATGAGTGGTCCCAAGCGGCGGCTGCGCAGCCAGGACTGGTGGGACGACTACAAAGAGCCCGACATGACCGCGCTCTATCTGGAGCGCTACCTCAATTTCGGGCTCACCCGCCGGGAGCTGCAGTCGGGCAAGCCGATCATCGGCATCGCCCAGACCGGCTCGGACATCGCACCCTGCAACCGCCACCATGTGGAACTGGCATCGCGCGTGCGCGACGGCATCCGCGACGCCGGCGGCATTCCGCTGGAGTTCCCAGTCCATCCCCTTCAAGAGACCGGCAAGCGTCCGACCGCAATGCTCGACCGCAACCTGCAGTACCTTTCGCTGGTGGAAGTCCTGTACGGCTATCCGCTGGACGGTGTGGTGCTGACGACCGGCTGCGACAAGACGGTGCCGGCCATGCTCATGGGCGCCTGCACGGTAGACCTGCCCGCGATCGTGCTGTCCGGCGGGCCGATGCTGAACGGCTGGTACAACGGCAAGCTCGCCGGCTCCGGCATGGTGGTCTGGCATGCGCGCCAGATGCTCGCCAAGGGCGAGATCAGCGTCGAAGAGTTCATGGACATGACCTGCGCGTCGGCGCCCTCGGTCGGCCATTGCAACACCATGGGCACGGCCTCCTCGATGAACGCGATGGCCGAAGCGCTCGGCATGTCGCTGCCGGGCTGTTCGGCGATTCCGGCCCCCTATCGCGAACGCGGCCAGATGGCCTACGAGACGGGTGCCCGGATCGTCGACATGGTCCACGAGGACCTGAAGCCATCCAAGGTGCTGACCCGCCAAGCCTTCGAGAACGCGATCATGGTGGCTGCCGCCGCCGGCTGTTCCACCAACTGTCCGCCGCACGTCATCGCAATCGCCCGACACATGGGCGTCGAGCTCGACATCAAGGACTGGGAGCTCAGCAAGAACGAGCCGCTGCTGGTCAACATGCAGCCGGCCGGCGAATTCCTGGGCGAGGAATTCTTCCGGGCGGGCGGCGTGCCCGCCGTCATCAAGGAACTGATCAAGGTCGGCAAGATCCACACCGACGTGATTACGGTCACGGGCAAGACGATGGGCCAGAACCACGAGACGGTGCCGTTCTCGCACGACCGCCGGGTCATCAAGGCCTATGAAGAGCCGATGATGCCGGAAGCCGGCTTCGTGATCATGTCCGGGAACATCTTCGACTCCGCGGTCATGAAGACCTCGGTCGTCAGCAAGGAGTTCCGCGCCAAGTACATGGAGAATCCAGCCAGCCCCGGCGTGTTCGTGGGCCGGGCGATCGTGTTCGAAGGTCCGGAAGACTACCACGACCGGCTCGACGACGAGAGCCTGGATATCGACGAGGACTGCTTCCTGTTCATCCGCAACTGCGGCCCGGTGGGATATCCCGGTGCCGCCGAGGTCGTGAACATGCGGCCGCCGACCAAGCTGATGATGAAGGGCATCCGGGCGCTGCCGACCATCGGTGACGGCCGGCAGTCCGGCACATCCGACAGTCCCTCCATCCTGAACGCGTCCCCCGAAGCGGCCGTGGGCGGCAACCTCGCGCTCATCCGCACCAACGACAAGGTGCGGCTGGACATGAACCAGAGCCGGCTCGACGTGCTGATCTCGGCCGAGGAGATGGCGGAGCGGCGCAGGGCTTACGAGGCCAACCCGCCCAAGCTGCCGCCGTCGCAGACGCCCTGGCAGGAGCTCTACCGGCAGACGGTCGGGCAGCTGTCGACCGGTGCCTGCATGGAGCCGGCGACCCTCTACCTCAAGGTCGTCGAGACCTACGGTACGCCGCGCCGCAACCACTGACCGTGACGACTGAGGCAGCGCCAGCTGCCTCAGTCGACCGGTTCCAGGTCGACGGCTGCGCGCAGCAGGGCCCGCGTATAGGGATGCTCTGGCCGGGTCATCACGCGCTCGGTAGGCCCAGCCTCGACAACAAGGCCGTCCTTCATCACCACGACCTGGTGCGCCACGGCGCGCACGACCCGCAGGTCATGGCTGATGAACATGAAGGTCAGGTTGCGCTGTACCTGCAGTCTCTTCAGCAGGTCGACGATCTGGACCTGGATCGACACGTCCAGCGCCGATGTCGGCTCGTCCAGCACGACAAAGACGGGGTCGAGGATGAGTGCGCGGGCGATCCCGATCCGCTGGCGCTGGCCACCAGAGAACTCGTGGGGATAACGCTCCATCGCCTCGGGATCGAGCCCCACCTCGGACAGGGCTGCCGTCACCCGCTGGCGTCGCTCTTCCTCGTTCATCCCGATCCGATGGATCAACAGCCCCTCGCCCACGATCTCGCCGACGCTGAGCCTCGGGCTGAGCGAGCCGAACGGATCCTGGAACACGATCTGCAGCTTGCGGCGGAGACGTCGCATCTCGTCGCGGGCAAGATGATCGATCCGCTCGCTGGCAACGACGATCGGGCCTTTGGACGCGACGAGGCGCAACAAGGCCAGGCCCAGCGTGGTCTTGCCCGACCCACTTTCTCCCACGACACCCAGCGTCGTCCCTTCCGGTACGTCGATGCTGACGTGCCTGACGGCCGCGACGACCCGCTTGGGCTTGCTGAACCAGCCGCCGCCGATCGGGAAGTCGACACTGATGCCCTCGGTCCGGATCAGGATCGGTGCATCGAGCCTGGAGGGAGCCGGGGGTCCTTTGGGCTCCGCCGCCATGAGCTGTTGCGTATAGGGATGCTGCGGCGCCTCCATGACGTCGCGGATCTGCCCCTGCTCGACGATCTGGCCATGGCGCATCACGGCGACGCGGTTCGCCAGCTTGCGCACCACCGCCAGGTCGTGGCTGACCAGCAGGATTGCCATGCCCATGGCCGCCTGCAGTTCGCCCAGGAGCTTCAGGATGGCAGCCTGCACCGTGACGTCGAGTGCGGTGGTCGGCTCGTCCGCGATGAGCAGGTCGGGCTTGCAGGCGATCGCCATGGCGATCATCACGCGCTGCCGCTGGCCGCCCGAGAGCTGGTGGGGGAAGCTCTGCAGCCGCATCTCGGGCTCCTTGATCCTGACCTCGTGCAGCAGGTCCAGGATCCGCCGGCGCAGCGCTGCGCCGCTCAGTCCCTCGTGAAGCTGCAGGACCTCGCCGATCTGCCGCTCGATCGAATGCAGCGGGTTCAAGGAGCTGAGCGGCTCCTGGAAGATCATGCCGATCCGCTTGCCCCGCAGCGTCAGGAGCAGGTCCTCGCGAGCCCCGATCATCTCGGTGCCCTCGAAGCGGATCGAACCTTTGGGATGATAGGCCTTGGGATAGGGAAGCAGCTGCGGGATCGACAGCGCTGTCACCGACTTGCCTGACCCGCTCTCGCCCACGATCGCCAGGGTCTCCCCGCGGTCAAGCGTGAACGAGACGCCTTCGGCCGCGATCACCTCGCGGCTGCCCCTGAAGCGCACACCGAGGTCGCGAACCTCCAGCAACGTCATTCGATTGGCACCTGGGAGGCTCGGCGTGGGTCGAAAGCGTCGCGCACAGCCTCGCCCGCGAAGATCAGCAGGGTGAGGATCACGCCCGTCACCACGAAGCCGGTGATCCCCAGCCACGGAGCCTGCAGGTTGTTCTTGCCCTGCGCCAGGAGCTCGCCCAGCGACGGTGAGCCCGGCGGAAGGCCAAAGCCGAGGAAGTCCAGCGCCGTGAGGGTGGTCAGCGCGCCGGACAGCACGAACGGCATCAGGGCCAGCGAGCTTACCATTGCGTTCGGCAGGATGTGCCGGCGCATGACGGTGAAGTCGGTGGCCCCAAGCGCACGCGCGGCGCGGACATAGTCCAGGGAGCGGGCCCGGTAGAACTCGGCCCGCACGATGTCCACCAGCGCCATCCAGGAGAACAGCAGCATGATGAACAGGAGCGTCCAGAAGCCCGGCACGATGAAGCTCGCCAGGATGATCAGCAGGTAGAGCAGCGGCAGCCCGTTCCAGACCTCGATCAGCCGCTGGCCGACCAGGTCGATGCCCCCGCCGTAATAGCCCTGGATCGCGCCTACCGTGATCCCGATGGCCGAGGCCGAGACCGTCAGCAGCAGCCCGAACAGGATGGACAGGCGCAGGCCATAGATCACCCGGGCGAACACGTCGCGCGACTGGTCGTCGGTGCCCAGGATGTTCTGGCGCGACGGCGGCGAGGGCGCACGTTCCACGCCGTGCACGACGCTGTCGTAGCGGTAGGGCACCGGCGCGCGCAGCAGCCAGCCCTTCTCCTCGATCAGTTCCACCACCGCCGGATCGCCATAGTCGGCTTCCGTCTCGAAGAAGCCCCCGAAGGTTGTCTCGGGATAGGAGACCAAGGTCGGGAAGTAGAACGCGCCGTCATAGCGAACGAGCAGAGGCCGGTGGTTGGCGATCAGATCGGCCGCCATCGAGATGCAGAAGACCCCGAGGAACAGCCAGAAGGAGACGAAGCCGCGACGGTTGGCGCGAAACTGCGCCAGGCGGCGCTGCCCGATCGGCGAGAGCCTGAACCAGCCGCGCCTGCTCAAACCCGCACCCGCGCGAAATCGATCCGAGGGTCGACCAGCACATAGGTCAGGTCGGCGACGAGGCTCAGGATCAGCCCCACCAGGGTGAAGATGAACAGGGTGCCGAAGATGATGGGGTAGTCGCGGTTGATCGCGGCCTCGTAGGAGAGCAGGCCTAGGCCGTCGAGGGAGAAGATGATCTCGATCAGCAGCGAGCCGGTGAACAGCATGGCGATCAGCGTCGCCGGGAAGCCCGCGATCACGATCAGCATGGCGTTGCGGAACACGTGCCCGTAGAGCACCCGCCGCTCCGGCAGGCCCTTGGCCCGGGCCGTCAGGACATACTGCTTGCCGAGTTCCTCGACGAAGCCGTTCTTGGTGAGCAGCGTGAGCGACGCGAAGCTGCCGACCACCATCGCGGTCACCGGCAGGACCAGGTGCCAGGCATAGTCCAGCACCTGCTGCCACCAGGGCATCTGCTCGAAGCCCTGCGAGGTCAGGCCGCGCAGGGGGAACCACTGGAAGTAGCTGCCGCCGGCGAACAGGACGATGAGCAGCACCGCGAACAGGAAGCTCGGGATGGCGTAGCCGATCGAGACCAGCGTGCTCGACCAGATGTCGAAGGGCGTGCCATCCCGCACCGCCTTGCGGATGCCGAGCGGGATCGACACCAGATAGGTCAACAGGGTCGTCCACACGCCCAGCGAGATCGAGACCGGCAGCTTTTCCACGATCAGCTCGGTGACGGGGCGGCCGCGGAAGAAGCTCGTACCGAAGTCGAACCGGGCATAGTCGCCCAGCATCTTGAGGAAGCGCTCAGGCGCTGGCCGGTCGAAGCCGAACTGGCGGTTCAGGTCTTCCAGCAGCGCCGGATCGATGCCGCGCGAGGCCCGCGACATGGCCTCGTTGCGGCCACTGCCCCCTGTATCGCCACCTGTTCCCGCCAGCCGGGCCGTCGCCTCCGTCGCCTGTCCCTGCAGCTGCCGGGTGATCAGGTCGATCGGCCCGCCCGGTGCAGCCTGGATGATCACGAAGTTCACGAGCATGATCCCGAGCAGGGTCGGGATGACCAGCAGAAGGCGACGCGCGATATAGGCCAGCACGCAGCGTCAGCCGGACTTCAGGCTGGTCTTCGCCTGGTCCACCTGCTGTTCCCTCGCCTCGTTGATCCACCAGGCATACTGGTCGATGCCGTAGCGCGGCATCACCGACGGCCGGCCGAACTTGTCCCAGCGCGCCAGCCGGTCGTAGCCCGAGTACCAGTGCGGGACGACATGGTGGCCCCAGAGGAGGACGCGGTCCATGGCCCGGCAGGCCGTCTCGAGTTCCTCGCGGCTCGCCGCATAGATGACCTTGTCGATCATCGCGTCCACCACCGGGTCGGCGATGCCTGCATAGTTGCGGCTGCCAGGCTGCGCGGCTGGCTTGCTGCCCCAGTATTCCCGCTGCTCGTTGCCGGGCGACAGGCTCTGGCCGAAGATCTCGACGATCATGTCGAAGTCGAACTCGGTCACCCGGTTCTGGTACTGCGCCGAGTCCACGGTGCGGATGCGCGCGCCGATGCCGAGCCGCTCCAGGCTCTTCACGAACGGCCCGGTGATCCGCTCGAACAAGGGGTTGTCCAGCAGGATCTCGAACTGCATCGGACGGCCGGTCGCCACCTCGACCATCCGCCGGTCCTGGACTTCCCAGCCCGCGGACTTCAGCAGTGCCAAAGCCGTGCGCAGCTGTTCTCGGTTGTTGCCCGAGCCGTCGGTGACCGGCAGCTTGAACGCTTCGGTGAACAGCTCCGGCGGCAGCTGGTCGCGGAACGGCTCCAGGAGGGCCAGTTCCGGACCTTGCGGCAGCCCCGTCGCTGCAAAGACATTCGAGCCGGAGAAGTAGCTGTTGCAGCGGGTGTACTGGTCATAGAACAGCGTACGGTTCGCCCACTCGAAGTCGAAGGCGTAGCCGATCGCTTCCCTGACCCGCTTGTCCTTGAAGAAGTCCCGCCGCTGGTTGAACCAGTAGCCCTGGATGACCCCGCCGCTTTCCCGGCGGATCTCCTCCTTGATGATCAGGCCTTTCTCCACCGCCGGTCCGGTATAGCCCGTGGCCCATTTCTGGGCCGACGATTCGACCTGCCAGTCGAACGCGCCAGCCTTGAAGGCCTCAAACGCGATGTTGGCATCGCGGTAGTAGTCGTACCGGATCTGGCCGTAATTGTAGCGGCCCTTGGCGACCGGGATGTCCGCGCCCCACCAGTCCACCACGCGCTCGTAGGTGATGGAACGCCCGGGCTCCACCCTCGCAGCGCGGTACGGCCCGCTGCCCAGCGGGGGCTCGAGCGACGGCGCCTCGAAGTCGCGTCCCTCCCACCAGTGCGCCGGCAGGATCGGCAACTGGCCCATGATGAGGGGCAGTTCGCGGTTCATCGGCCCGGAGAACACGAACCGGACCTTGCCCTCCCCCACCTTCTCGGCCTTGGCGACGTCGGCATAGTAGACGCGGAAGACCGGTGCGCCCCTGGTCCGCAGCGTCTCGAAGCTGAAGATGACGTCCTCCGCCGTGACCGGGCGACCGTCATGCCACCGCGCATTCTCGCGCAGCTCGTACTCGACAAAGCTGCGATCGTCGGGCGTTGCGATGGTCTTGGCCAGGAGCCCGTACTCGGTAAAGGGCTCGTCCAGCGCGCTCTCGACGATCGTCTCGTACACCAGGGCCACGCCCGCCGCCGGCACGCCGCGCAGGACGAACGGGTTCAGCGTGTCGAAGGTGGTGCCGATCGCGGAGAGGACCAGGGATCCGCCCTTGGGCGCCGTCGGATCGACATAGTCGAAATGAGTGAAATCTGGCGGGTACTTGAGGTCGCCATACATGGACAGGCCGTGAGACGGCGTGGCCTGCTGTGCGGCTGCAAACCCGGGCCGCAGGATCAGCGAAGAGCCCAAGAGCCCGAGGCCGGCCTTGGCGAAGCCGCGGCGATCAATCATCCGGTCCGTCCTGACGCTTTTGTCATCTCTTGCGCATGAAGCTAACGCGCCACTGCCGTCCGGACCAGCCGCTCAGTCGGAAAGCGGCTCGAACATGGCCAGGGCCTCGGCATGGACGCGCGGATCGCCGGCCACGATCACGCGGCCAGCCGAGCCCAGACCGACCGGGCGGCCCTTCCAGTCGCTGACGATCGCACCGGCGCCGGCCAGGATCGGCAGGATCGGCAGGTAGTCGTAGGGTTGCAGTCCCTGCTCGACCACCAGGTCGACGAAGCCGGCCGCCAGCAGGCCGTAGCCGTAGCAGTCGGTATTGAACTGCGAGAGATAGACCTTCGCCTCCAGCGCGTCGAAGGCCTCGCGCTCGGGCCCCGGCGCGAACATCCGACGGGAATAGGACGCGAGTACCGCCCGCTCCAGGCCTGGGCAGGGACGGGTCCGGATCGTCCTGCCGTTGAACATCGCCGGCGATCCGGACACACCCACCCAGCGCTCGCGCAGGATCGACTGGTCGATCAGGCCCAGCAGCGGCTGGCCGCGGTGCAGCAAGCCGATCAGGGTGCCGAACTGCGGCCGGCCGCAGATGAACGACTTGGTGCCGTCGATCGGATCGAGGACCCAGACGAACTCTGCTCCGAGATCCTGCTGGCCGTACTCCTCGCCGAGGATCCCGTGGCCAGGGTATTGCGCCTCGATCAGCTCCCGCATGCGCAGCTCGGCCTGCCGGTCGGCAATGGTCACCGGGCTCTCGTCGAGCTTGCTCTCGATCGTCAGTTCAGCCCGGAACCAGTGCCGCTGGACTTCGGCGGCGGCGTCGGCCAGCCGGTGCCCGAAGGCCAGCAGTTCCTGAACGGCGTCAGCCACCCTGCGCGGGAGCGGCTGGGGCGGCACCTTCCGCTGGCGCAGCTGGCGCCGCCGAACCTTCTGCCGGCGCAGCTTCCGCCGGAGCGGCCTCGGCCGTCGGCAGCGGAGGTGCCGCGGGATTGAGCGAGTGGAGGTAGGCGATCACGTTGGCGCGCTCATCGGGCTTGGCAATGCCGGCGAACGCCATCTTCGTGCCGGGGATATAGACCTTGGGCGCCTTCAGGAACTGGTCGAGCTCCTCGGCATCCCATGGCGCCTTGTGCTCGGTCATGGCCGCGGAATAGCTGAAGCCCGCATGGGCGCCGGCGGGACGGCCGTAGACGTCGTACAGGCCGGGCCCGATCTTGTTCTCGTTGCCGGCGTCGAAGGCATGGCAGGCCGCGCACTTCTTGGCCGAGGTGGCACCGGCCTCCACGCTGGCCGAGGCCAGGCGCACCGCGATCGGCTCGTCCGGCTGCTCGGTCGGCGCGTTCGCCTCCGCATCCGCAACCTCGACATGGTAAGCGTTCTCCTCGGGCATCTCCGGGCTGTACAGCATCCGGGAGATGACGCCCGAGCCGAGCGCGATGATGCCGGCGGTCAGGATGCCCGCCATGAGCTTGTTGCTTTCGAGCGACGATGCCATCAGGTAGCGAGCCTTTCCATTCAACCGGTCGCCGCGCGCGGCGCTGGCCGCCGGCTGGTCGAGATGCCGCGTCGGCCGCGTGCGGCTCTAGCGAGCATGATCGGCTGCCGTCAAGTTGACCAGCACCCGCGCCGCTTCGTCGCAAGCGGCTGGCACCAGGTTTCGTTCCCGTTGGCCTGTCTGCGTGGAGCAGCACCTTGAGCGATACGGTCGTCCTGATCCCGGCGAGGATGAAGGCATCCCGCCTTCCCGACAAGCCGCTCGCCGACATCGCGGGCGTGCCGATGATCGTCCATGTGTGGCGGCGCGCCATGGAGGCCAGGGTCGGGCGTGTCGTCGTCGCCTGCGCGGAACCCGCCATCGCCGCCACGGTCCAGGCGGCCGGTGGCGAAGCGGTCATGACCGATCCCGAGCTTCCCTCGGGCACCGACCGGATCACCCAGGCCCTGGCGACGATCGACCCGGAGCGCCGGTTCCAGCGCGTGGTCAACCTGCAAGGGGACCTGCCGACGCTCGATCCGCGCGTGCTGGGCCAGGTCCTGGAGCCGGTGGAACGGCTGGGAACGCCGATGGCGACCTTGGCCTGCGCCACCGAGGATCCGCGCGAGAAGGCCGACCCGAACGTGGTCAAGGCGGTGGTCTCCCAGGATGCGGCAGACCCGAGCCTTGGCCGCGCCCTCTACTTCACGCGGGCGACCTGCCCTTCCGGCGACGGGCCGATCCTGCACCATATCGGCATCTACGCGTTCACCCGCGAGACCCTGGAGCGGTTCGCGACCCTGCCGCCCTCGCCGCTGGAGCGACGGGAACGGCTGGAACAGCTCCGCGCGCTGGAGAACGGCATCGCGATCGGCGTGAAGCTGGTGGAGACGGTTCCGTTCGGCGTCGACACCCCCTATGACCTCGACCGCGCCCGCCAGATCGTGACCTTGGCCAGAAGCTGAAGAATGCCTGAACCGACCGCTCCCGTGGCACCGCACCCGGCGAACACCATCGCCTTCCAGGGACGGCCCGGGGCCTATTCGCACCTGGCCTGCCACCAGGCCTTCCCCGACATGGTGGCGCTGCCCTGCCATTCGTTTGAGGACGCGTTCGGCGCCGTGCGCGAGGGGACAGCGAGGCTGGCGATGATCCCGGTGGACAACACGGTCGCCGGCCGGGTCGCCGACGTGCATCACCTGCTGCCGCGCGGCGGCCTTCACATCGTGGCCGAGCATTTCGTGCGGGTGAACCATCATCTGCTGGGCCTGCCCGGCTCCAGCATCGACAGGCTCCGCTCGGCCGAAAGCCACGTCCACGCCATCGGCCAGTGCCGCCAGTTCCTGCGACGCCACCAGTTGCAGGCCCTGGTGGTCGCGGACACGGCCGGCGCTGCGCAGGACGTCGCGACGGCGGGCGATCCCACCCGCGCGGCCATTGCCTCGCAACTCGCCGGCGAGCTCTACGGCCTCGTGTCGCTTGCCTCGAACATCGAGGATGCCGAGCACAACACGACCCGATTCCTCGTCCTGGCGCGTGAGCCGGAGGATCCCGGACCCGCGACCGATCCGGTGATGACGACCTTCACCTTCACCGTGAAGAACCGCCCGGCCGCGCTCTACAAGGCGCTGGGCGGCTTCGCCACGAACGGCGTCAACATGGTGAAGCTGGAAAGCTACATCGACGGCACCTTCTCCCAGGCGCAGTTCTACGCCGACATCATGGGCCACCCCTCGCATGACGGGGTCCACCTCGCCCTGGAGGAGCTGGGATTCTTCAGCCACTCCGTCGAGATCCTGGGCGTCTACCCGGCCCATCCGTTCCGCCAGCAGATCGGATAGGCACGGCGCCCCTTGTGGACAGCCCCTCGGGTCCCTGCCTCAGCCCTCGTCCTTGAGGGCTCCCATCAGCTGCAGATTGCCCCCGACGGCTGCCGTGTTCACCGTCAGGGTACGTTCCGTCAGGAAGCGCAGCAGGTAGTGCGGGCCGCCGGCCTTGAACCCGGTGCCGGACAGGCCCTCGCCACCGAACGGCTGGGTGCCTACCACGGCACCGATCACGTTGCGGTTGACGTAGATGTTGCCGGCCCGCACCCGCGAGGTCAGCGTCTCCACGGTCTCGTCGATCCGGGAATGCACGCCGAAGGTCAGGCCGAAGCCGCTGGCTTCGATCGCCTCGACCACCTTGGGCAGGTCGCCCGTGCGCCAGCGCACCACGTGGAGGATCGGTCCGAACACCTCCTCGGTCAGACGGCCCATCCGGTCGATCTCGAATGCCATGGGCGGCACGTAGCTGCCATGGGCGCAAGCATCGGGGAGCGGGCAGCGGAAGAGCATCCTGCCTTCGCGCGCCATCCGTTCCGCATGGGCCACAAGCTTCGCCTTCGCACGATCGTCGATCACCGGCCCGACATCGGTGCTGATCTCGCCCGGGTCGCCGACCGCAAGCTCCTCCATCGCGCCGTTGAGCATCTCGATCGTCCGGTCGGCGATCTCGTCCTGGATGAATAGGACGCGCTGGGCCGAGCAGCGTTGGCCGGCCGAGCGGAACGCGCCGTCGATCGTGTCCTGGACCACGGCTTCCAGCAGCGCGGAGCTGTCGGCGACCAGCGCGTTCATGCCGCCGGTCTCCGCGATGAACGGACGGATGGCATGCTCGGTCGCCGCCATGGCCCGGTTGATCCCGAACGCCGTCGCGGTGGATCCGGTGAACGCGACGCCGACGCAGCGGGGATCGGTGACCAGCACCGGGCCGATCACGCCGCCCTCGCCCGGCAGGTAGACCAGCGCGTCCTCCGGAACCCCTGCCCGGTGGAGCAGATCGCAGCACAGCTTGCCGGTAAGCGAGGTCGCCTCGGCCGGCTTGGCGATCACGCTGTTGCCGGTCACCAGCGCTGCTGCCAGCTGTCCGGTGAAGATCGCGACCGGGAAGTTCCAGGGTGCGATCGTCACGAACACGCCGCGCGGATGGAGGGTGAGCCGGTTGCGCTCGCCGGTGGGGCCAGGCAGGTCGATCGGCCGGTCGAGCAGGCGGCGGGCCTCGGCTGCGTAGTAGCGCAGGAAGTCGATGGCCTCGCGCACGTCGGCCACGGCATCCAGGATCGTCTTGCCGGCTTCCCGCACGCAGAGCGCCACCAGTTCCGGCATGTGGCGGCCGAACAGGTCGGCACCGCGCTCGAGCGCTGATGCCCGCTCGTCGACCGGGCGGCGCGACCAGCGGGCATGACCACCTTGGGCGAACGCCATGGCGCGGCCTGCTGCATCCGCATCCGCGAACACCACGCTGCCGACCTCGCGGCGCCGGTCGGCCGGGTCGTGCACCGGCCGGGGCGCCGCCGTGCAGCCGACGCCTGGCACGGCATGCATGGCCGGAACATTGGCGAGGCTCCGTGCCAGCGCTGCCAGCTCGTTCGGATCGCTCAGGTCGATGCCGTCGCTGTTCTTGCGCGTAGGCTGGTAGATGTCGCCCGGCTTCGGGATCGCCGGGTGGCGCTTGACGTGGAGGCTGCGCAGCCGCTCGACCGGATCGCTGACCAGATCGTCCAGCGACGCGGAGCGGTCCACAACCTGGTGGACGAAGGAGGAGTTGGCGCCGTTCTCCAGGAGCCGGCGCACCAGGTACGGCAACAGGTCCTTGTGGCTGCCGACCGGCGCGTACACCCTGCAGGGGACCGGCAGCCGCTCGGCCTTCATCAGGTCGCCATAGAGCGAATCGCCCATCCCGTGCAGCTTCTGGAACTCGAAGTTCCGGTTGTTCCCTGCAAGCTCCAGGATGGCGGCGAGTGTTTGGGCATTGTGGGTGGCGAACATCGGATAGAAGGCCTGGCCGCCCTGGAACAGCGCCTTGGCGCAGGCGAGGTAGCTGACATCGGTTGCGACCTTGCGGGTGAAGACCGGGTAGTCGCTGTAGCCCATCGACTGGGCCTTCTTCACCTCGCCGTCCCAGTAGGCGCCCTTGACCAGCCGGACCGGGATCTGCCGCGATGTCCGCGTCGCCAGATCGGCCAGCCAGTGGATCACGTGCGACGCGCGCTTCTGGTAGGCCTGCACGGCCAGGCCCAGCCCGTTCCAGCCGCGCAGCACCTCCATGCCGGCCAGGTGCTCCATGATGTCCAGGGACGGCTCCAGCCGCTCGCTTTCCTCCGCGTCGATGGTGACGGCGACGTCCAGCTGCCGGGCACGCTCCAGAAGCTGGCCCAGCCGCGGCAACAGCTCGCCCATCACGCGCCGGTGCTGGGCATATTCGTAGCGGGCGTGCAGCGCCGACAGCTTGATCGAGAGCGAGGGGCGTCGGAGGAGCTGGCGTGACGGCGGCGCGCTGGCCGCCACCCGCTCCAGGGCATGCAGGTAGCTGGCCAAGTACCGCCTGGCGTCGTCGTCCGTGCGGGCGGCCTCGCCCAGCATGTCGTAGGAGTAGAGGAAGCCCTGCTTTTCGGCGGACCTGGCGCGCGCGGCTGCCTGGTCGATCGTCTGGCCCAGCACGAACTGGTGGCCCAGCACCTTCATCGCCTGCTTGAGCGCCTCGCGGACAATCGGCTCGCCGAGCCGCCCGACCATGCGCGAGATGCGGCCGACGAAGCCCGGCCCGTCATCGTCCAGGCTCAGAAGCCGGCCGGTCAGCATCAGGCCGAAGGTCGAGGCGTTGATCAGGAAGCTCTCGGACGACGCCAGGTTCTTCTGCCAGTCCGTATCGCCGATCTTGTCCTTGATCAGGAGGTCGGCGGTCTCCGCATCCGGCACGCGCAGGAGTGCTTCGGCCAGGCACATGAGCGCCACGCCTTCCTCCGTGTCGAGCGCATAGGCGTGCATGAAGGCTTCCACGCCGCCGGAGGAGGTCGCGTCTTCCCGCAGTCGCTCCGCCATCGAGCGGGCCGAGGCCGTGATCCGCTCGCGCTGGTCGACCGAGAACGAGACGGCAGCCAGGAGCCGGACGGCCGTCCTGTCCTCGTCCTCGTGGTAGGCGCGCCTGATCGCATCGCGCAGCGGCGACGGATCGACGGGCGGAAGATCGGTCAGAATGGGTGCGAGGGCCATGGCAGCATTTCCTGTCGTGCGCCCGGATTGGATGGCAGCGACGACGCTAGCACAACCCTATGCGCGCAACTGCCGCTTCCTCCAACCCTGGGCAGCACGGCTCGCACCCTGGTGCCCGAGCAAGGCCGTCACGGTCTCGCCAGCCAGCACGAGACGGTCCAGGTCCACGCCGTGCCGGATGCCCATGCCGTCCAGCATGAACACGAGGTCTTCCGTCGCCAGGTTGCCGGCAGCGCCCGGTGCGAAGGGGCAGCCGCCCAGTCCGGCCACGCTGCTGTCGACCGTGCGGACGCCGAGTTCGAGGGCGGCCAGCACGTTGGCCAGCGCCTGCCCCATCGTGTCATGTGCATGGATCGCCAGGTTCTCCAGGCCGGCGCTTGCCGCACAGGCCTGGACGATGCCTGCGATCTGGCGGGGCGTGCCGGTGCCGGTGGTGTCGCCCAAGGAGATCTCGGTGCAGCCGATCCCGATCAACGCCTCGGTGACCTTCACCACCTGCTCCAGCGGCACCTCTCCCTCGTAGGGGCAACCGGCGATGCAGGATACGTAGCCACGTGCGGCCAGGCCCTGCGACTTGGCCTTGGCCACGACCTCGTCCAGCCGGGCCATCGTCTCGTCCATGCCGGCCCCGCCATTGCGCTGGGAGAAGGTCTCGCTGGCCGCTGCGAACACGGCGATCTCCGTCGCACCCGCATCCACCGCGGAGCGCAGCCCCCGCCTGTTCGGCACGAGAACGGGAAGCCGCACCTGCTGGAGGTCGCGCAGCCCGGCCAGGACGTCTTCCGTGCCGGCCATCGCCGGCACGAGGTCGGGCCGGACGAAGGCGCCGGGCTCGATCGTGCGAAGGCCTGCTGCTGCCAGGCCGCGGATGAGCGCGATCCGGTTCTCCACGTCGAGGATGGTGGCCTCGTTCTGCAGGCCGTCCCGGGGTCCCACCTCCACGATCCTGACCTCGGCAGGGATGGCCGCGAGCAGGTCGGTCATGGCGCCAGCTCCGCCAGGACGTCGCCGGCCAGGACCCGGTCTCCCTGCGCCACCATGAGCGCCGTGACGCGGCCGCCGATGCTGGCGGACAGGCGGTGCTCCATCTTCATGGCCTCCAGGATCACCAGGACATCACCCTTGACCACCTGATCTCCCAGCCTGGCCGGCACCGCAATGATCTTGCCGGGCAATGGTGCCCGAAGCACCGGCCCCCCGTCCTGTTCGGTCTGTCGATCGGCCACGTGGCTCATCGCCAGGTGGATCTGGCGGTCCAGCAGCGTGACACCGGCGGAATCGACCCGAACCAGCCGGTGGCGGCGATGCCCGTCGATCTCGACCGCCAGCAGGTCCGGCGTGGAGGTCCAGGCCGCCCGGAGCCTGAGCGTGCTGCCGGCGGCCTCCACGTCGAAACCGTCATGCAGGTGGCGGACGCGGACATCGCCCGCCACAAAACTGACCGTCTCCTCGGCCGGCAGGTTCAGGCGCCAAGGCTCTCGGGAAGACAGCCATGGGTCCCGGCCGTCGACGGGGCGGGTGAGCAGGCGGGCGATTGCTCCGACCACGAGATCTTCCGTGCCCGGCGCCGGCTGCTGCACGAGCGTCGACAAGGCACCTTCCAGCCAGTTCGTGTCGATCCCGCCATCCACGAATTCCTGGTCGGCCAGCACACGGTCCAAAAGCCGCATGTTGGTCGCGACGCCGTCGATCCTGGTGCAGGCCAGGGCGGCACGTGCCCGGCGCAAAGCGGCAGACCGGTCGCGGCCGTGTACGATCAGCTTGGCCAGCAAGCTGTCGAAATGGGCGCCCACCACCATCCCGTCCGCCAGGGCGTGATCGACCCGCATGTCGGGCGGAAGGGCAACGTTGCGGATCGTGCCGCTGGTCGGCCGAAGCCCTTGATCCGGGTCCTCCGCGCAGATCCGCAGCTCCACGGCATGGCCACGGATCTGCACCTGCTCCTGGCCCATGGCCAGCCTCTCGCCCCGGGCGATCCGCAGCTGCCATTCCACCAGATCCAGGCCCGTCACCAGCTCGGTCACCGGATGCTCGACCTGCAGGCGCGTATTGACCTCGATCAGGTACCAGGAGCCGTCCGGCGCCACGAGGAACTCGACCGTTGCGGCATTCGTGTAGCTGGCTTCGCGCACCAGGCGCACCGCCGCCGCGCCCAGGGCGGCGCGGGTCTCCGCCTGCAGGAAGGCCGCCGGGGCCTCCTCGATGACCTTCTGGTGGCGGCGCTGCAGCGTGCAGTCGCGTTCGCCCAGATGGATCACGCTGCCATGGCTGTCGGCCAGCACCTGCACCTCGACATGGCGTGGGCGCTCGACCTGCCGTTCCAGGATCAGCGTGCCGTCCCCAAACGCCGCCAGCGCCTCGCCCGCTGCCGCCTGCAGCAGTTCCGGCAGGTCGGCCATGTTCCGGACCACCCGCATGCCGCGCCCGCCCCCGCCGGCGCTGGCCTTGATCAGCAGCGGCGGCCCGATCCGCGCGGCCTCGGCTTCTAGCCGCTCCTGGTCCGCTCCGTCATAGCCCGGCACGACCGGAATGCCATGGTCCACGGCCAGCTGTCGGGCCGCCGCCTTCGAGCCCAGCCGGCGCATCGCCTCTGCCGACGGTCCGGCATAGGCCAAGCCGGCCGCCACCGCCGCCTCCACCAGGTCCGGGCTCTCGGACAGGAAGCCGTAGCCCGGATGCAGCGCGTCGCAGCCGGTGCGGGCGGCGGCATCGATCAGCTTGCCGATGTCCAGGTAGGTCTCGGCGGCCGTCTCGCCGCCAAGATCGATCGCCTCGTCGCACTGCACGACGTGCGGGGCGTCGCGGTCGGGCTGGCCGAACACGGCCACCGTCCTGATCCCGATCCGGTGCGCGGTCCGCGCGATCCGGCATGCGATCTCGCCGCGATTGGCGATCAGGAGCTTTCTCACGAGGGGGGCTTCCAGCAGGGCGCACGCTTTTCGAAGAAGGCGGCGATACCCTCCCTGCCCTCCTCGCTCACGCGCCGCGCCGCGATCGCCTCCACGGTCGCGGCGGCGACGAGGCTGCCGGATTGCGGGCTCGTGGCGACGAGGTCGATCACGCGCTTGGCCTCGGCGATGGCGCCGGGCGCTCCCTGCAGCACGAGGTCGATGAACTCGCCGCCGCGCTCATCCAGCCGGTCCGGCGGCACCACCTCGTGCACCACGCCCAGCCGCTGGGCCGTATGGGCGTCAAAGCGCTCGGCCGTCAGAAACCAGCGGCGCGCCTGCCGGCTGCCCATGGCCCGCATCACGAAGGGCGCCACGATCGCCGGCACCAGGCCCAGCCGCACTTCCGTCAGGCCGAACTGGCAGCCCTCCGCCGCGATCGCGATGTCGGCAGCGCATACCAGCCCCAGGGCGCCGGCCATGGCCGCCCCATGCGCCAGGCAGATCGTGGCCTGCGGCAGCTGGTCGAAGGCCACCAGCATCTCGCAGAGCCGGCCGGCGTCGACCTGGTTCTCGTCGAGCGTGAACCCGGCAGCACGGCGCATCCAGGCGAGGTCGGCGCCGCTGCAGAACGCCGGGCCCGCCCCCTTGAGTACGACCACCCGCACGTCGTCGTCATGAGCCAGCGCCACGAACTGGTCGTGCAGCGACGCGATCATCCCCTCGTCCAGCGCATTGCGCTGCGCCAGCCGGTTCAGGGTGATATGCACGGCGGAACCCGTCCGCTCGACCAGCAGCGTCATCGCCTACATCCGGAACACGCCGAACCGGGTGTCCCCGATCGGCGCCGAAAGCGAGGCTGCCAGGGAAAGTGCCAGCACCCGGCGGGTGTCCACCGGGTCGATGATCCCGTCATCCCAAAGCCTCGCCGATGCATAGTAGGGATCACCCTGGCGGCCATATTGCGCGCGCACCGGCGCCTCGAAGGCGGCCTGGTCATCGGCGGACCAGTGCTCGCCGCGTGCCTCCAGCGCATCGCGCCGAACCGTCGACAGCACGGAAGCAGCTTGCTCGCCCCCCATCACCGAAATCCTCCCGTTCGGCCAGGACCACAGGAAGCGCGGATCATAGGCCCGCCCCGCCATGGCATAGTTGCCGGCCCCGAAGCTGCCGCCGACCAGCAGGGTGATCTTCGGCACCTCGGCGCATGCCACGGCATGGACGAGCTTGGCCCCTTCCTTCGCGATGCCGCCCTGCTCGTAGGAACGCCCGACCATGAAGCCCGCGATGTTCTGCAAGAAGACCAACGGGATCCGGCGGCGGCAGCAAAGCTCGATGAAGTGCGCGCCCTTGGCCGCACTCTCGGCGAACAGGATCCCGTCATTCGCGAGGATGCCGAGCGGCATGCCCATCAACTGGCCGAACCCCGTCACCAGCGTGGCGCCGTAGCGCGGCTTGAACTCCTCGAAGCGGGAGCCGTCCAGGATGCGGGCCAGGAGTTCCCGCACGGGCCAGGGCTCGCGGACATCCTCGGCGATCAGCCCGTAGAGGTCCTCCTCCGGATAGAGCGGTGGCTCGGGTTCCTGCGTGATCACCCTGTCCGCGGGCGGCGTCAGGTCGCGGATGGCTGCGCGCGCCAGCAGGAGGGCATGCGCATCGTCGCTCGCCAGCTGGTCGGCCACGCCGGACTGCCGCGTGTGCATCTCCGCACCGCCCAGTTCCTCCGCGCTCACGACCTCGCCGGTGGCAGCCTTCACCAGGGGCGGGCCGCCCAGGAAGATCGTGCCCTGCTCCTTCACGATGATGGTCAGGTCGGCCATGGCCGGCACATAGGCGCCGCCGGCCGTGCAGGAGCCCATGACCACCGCGACCTGCGCGACGCCGTCCCGGGACATGCGTGCCTGGTGGAAGAAGATCCGGCCGAAATGCTCCCGGTCCGGGAACACCTCGTCCTGGGCCGGCAGGAACGCGCCGCCGCTGTCCACGAGATAGACGCAGGGCAGCCGGTTCTCCCAGGCGATCCGCTGCGCGCGCAGGTGCTTCTTCACGGTAAGCGGAAAATAGGTGCCGCCCTTCACGGTCGCGTCGTTGGCGACGACCATGCAAGTGCGCCCCTCGATCCGGCCGATCCCGGCGACGAGCCCGGCTGCCGGCACCGGCTCGTCATGAACCCCGAAAGCTGCGAGCTGCCCGACCTCGAGAAAGGCGGAGCCGGGGTCCAGGAGGCGGTCGATCCGGGTGCGCACGAACAGCTTGCCACGCGCTTCGTGCCGCGCGCGCGAACCGGCACCGCCACCTTGCGCGATGGCAGCGACCCGCTCCCTGAGGTTGGCAGCGAGGGCCCGGTTATGGGCTGCGCGGCGGCGGAAGGTCTCGCTGCGCCCGTCCAGCGTCGAGCGGAGTACCGTCACCGGCCTGACCTCGGCACCTCAGGTTCCCCTGAGTCCAGCCTACCAGCCGCCACTGGCCAGCCACCGCTCGACATGGTCCAGGCGGTCCGCACCCCAGAACGGCTCGCCATCCACGAAGATGAACGGCGAGCCGAACACGCCCCGCTCGATGGCATGATCGGTCTCGGCCTTCAGCCGCTCCTTGATCGCGGGATCAGCGACCGCTTCGCGCAGGGCCGTCTCGTCGATCCCGAGCGTCCTTGCCACCTCGACCACCTGCTCGATGGCCGACAGATCCCGGCCTTCGGCCCAGTGCGCGAAGAACACTGCTTCCGCAAAGCCGCGCGCCATGTCCGGGTCGGCGCCATGCAGCCACCAGAAGGCGCGGCTGGCGGCAAGCGAGTTCATCGGCAGGTTCGGCGGCAGGGTGAAGGGAGCGTCCATCAGCCGGGCGCAGCGAGGCGCGTCGCGGAGAAAGTAGGGCCCCCGCAGCGGAGCCTGGACGTTCGGGACCGATCCCGTGAGCTTGAACATGGCGCCCAGCATGATCGGCCGCCAGCGCACTTCGCGCTCGTAGGCGCCTGCGATGCTGCCGATCCTGAGCGACGCCAGGTAGGCGTAGGGGCTGGCGAACTCGAAGTAGAAGTCGAGTGGCTCGTTCATGCACCCCCCAGCCCGGTGAGCTGGCGACCGATCAGCCCCCGGCGGATCTCCGACGTGCCGGCGCCGATCTCGTAAAGCTTCGCATCGCGCATCAGCCGCTCCGCCGGGTAGTCACGGGTATAGCCGTTGCCCCCGAGGATCTGGATGGCATCCAGCGCCGCAGCCGTCGCACTCTCCGCCGCGAGCAGCAGGCAGCCGGCGGCATCCTCCCGGCTGGTCCGGCCTGAATCGGCCGCGCGCGCCACGGTGTAGACGAAGGCACGGGATGCCTGCAGCCGGGTGTAGAGGTCGGCGAGCTTGCCCTGGATCAGCTGGAACGACCCGATCGGCTGGCCGAACTGATGCCGGCTGCGCGCATAGTCCAGCGCCAGGTCGAAGGCTGCCTGATGGATGCCGAGCGGCCCGCCGGCCAGCACGATCCGCTCATAATCCAGTCCCGACATCAGGACCCGCACGCCGCCGCCGACCGAGCCCAGCACGTGCGTGTCCGGCACGAACGCGTGATCGAACACCAGCGGTGCCGTGGGCGACCCGCGCATCCCGAGCTTGTCCAGCTTCGGCCCGACCGTGAAGCCCGGCGTGCCGCGCTCGACCAGGAAGGCCGTGATTCCCTTGGGCCCTGCCGCCGGGTCGGTCTTCGCATAGACGACCAGCAGGTCGGCTTCGGGCGCGTTGGTGATCCACATCTTCTCGCCCGTCAGGCGCCAGCCGCCATCGGCCTTGAGCGCGCGCGTGCGCATCGACACGACATCCGAACCGGCATTGGGCTCGGACATGGCGAGCGCACCGACATGCCGCCCGTCGATCAGGCCGGGGAGGTGGCGCGCACGCTGGTCCACGCTGCCGTTCAGGCGGATCTGGTTCACGCAGAGATTGGCATGCGCGCCATAGGACAGGCCGACCGACGCGCTGGCGCGGGACAATTCCTCCATGGCCACGACATGGGCGAGGTAGCCCATCCCGCTGCCGCCCTCCTCGGCTGGCACGGTCAATCCCAGCAGGCCGAGCTCTCCCAGCTTCGGCCAGAGCTCGCGCGGGAAGCGGTCGTCGCGGTCGATCGCCGCGGCGATGGGCGCGATCTCGTCGGCGGCCAGGCGGCGCAGCATGTCGCGCAGCGCCTGGATCTCTTCAGGCAGGTCGTGGTCGAGCATCGGAACCTCCTTTCAGAGAAGTACCAGGGTCGCCAGGGCCAGGAAGCTGAAGAATCCGACGACGTCGGTGACGGTCGTGAGAAACACGGTGGAAGCCACGGCCGGATCGAGCCCCATGCGCTGCAGGCAGAGCGGGATCGCGGCACCGGCCAGGCCGGCCACCGCGAGGTTGATCAGCATCGCAGCGCCGAACACCAGGGCCAGCTCGCCCTGCCAGAACCAGATGAACGCGGTGGCCAGCCCGACCAGCAGGAAGCTTCCGCCGTTCAACAGGCCGACCAGCGATTCCTTGAGGACCAGCCGGTAGGTCTCGCCCCGCCCGAGAT
>NZ_DATAGQ010000220.1:0-12370 GCF_036263595.1 Geminicoccus sp.
CGGCGTGCGCAGGTCGTGGCTGACCGCGGCCAGCATGTCGGTGCGCTGGTGCATGAAGCGCAGGATGCGCTGCCGCATCAGGTTGAAGGCGTGGCCGGCGCGGCGGATCTCGGTGGCCCCTTCCAGGCGGAAGTCGCCGATGTCGCGGCCCTTGCCGAAGCTGTCGGCGGCCTCGGCGAGCCGGCGGATCGGGCGGACCTGCCTGGTCAGGAAGTAGATCGCGACCACCAGCAGCACGAGCGAGGCGCCGACCATCCAGAGCATGAACAGGGTGGTGGTCGTGCTGGTCAGCCGCTTGCGGTCGGCCAGCACGCGCAGGATGCCGCCGTTCGCCGCGACCCAGACGGCGATCCGGTCGTCCTGGTCGGCCCTGAGCTCCAGGCGGAACGGCCGCTTCAGCTTCTCCTTGAAGACCTCCCGGATCGTGTCGGGCACGCTGCTCTCGTCGATCCCGGCCAGTGTCGCGGCCTCCGCCAGGTCCGCGTCCGGCTGGAACGACAGCGCCAGGCTGGTGCGCTCGCGAGCCCGGTCCAGGAACGCCTCCCGCTCCTCCGGACGCTGCTCCATCGTGTCCACGATCAGCGCGGTCTCGCCCGCCAACCCCAGGGCCAGCCAGCGGGTCACCGTGTCCCAGTGCCGGACATAGAACACATAGGCCACGATCAGCTGCAGGATGATCAGCGGCAGCAGCACGATCAGGAGCGAGCGGCCGAACAGGGAGCGGGGCATCACGGCCGCGCCATGGCGCCGCTCCGGGCCGGATGCGGGCGCCTTCCGTCGCGCCCAGCCGACGCTTATGGCCACCGGTCGCCCCCGGTCTTCAGCATGTAGCCTTCGCCCCGCACCGTCACGAGGTGGCGAGGTGCTTTCGGGTCCTGCTCGATCTTGCGCCGCAGCCGGGTCACCGCGACGTCCACCGCCCGGTCCGAGCCGTCAAGGCCCACGCCGGTCGCGATGTCGTAGCGGGTGAGCGGCCGGTCGGCCCGGGCCGCCAGGAAATCGATCAGTGCCGTCTCGCCCTCGGTCAGCCGTACCATGCCGTCCTCGTCGAACAGCTCCTTCATCACCGGATCGTAGCGGAAGGTCCCGAACGCGACTGGCGTCGTCTCGCGCGGCTTGAAGCGGCGCAGGATGGTGGCGATGCGCAAGGAGAGTTCTCGCGGCTCGAAGGGCTTGGGCAGGTAGTCCTCCGCCCCTGCCTCCAGCCCGGCGATCCGGTCCCCCGATTCGCCCCGTGCCGTCAGCAGCAGCACAGGCACGTCCTGGCTGCGCCGGATCTCACCAGTGAACGCGATGCCGTTCCCGTCGGGCAGCATCACATCGAGGACGACGAGGTCGAACATCACGCTTTCGAGCGCATGGCGTGCCTCGGCCAGATCGGCCGCGACGCTGACCCGGTAGCCTTCGCCGGCCAGGAACCGCTGCAGGAGCTGGCGCAGGCGGGGGTCGTCGTCCACCACGAGCAGATGGCGCTCGCCCGGCTCGTTCATCGCCGGAACGTCCCCTGCACGATCGAGGCCGGGCGCTCGGTCGGCGGGTCGAGAAGGACGTCCAGGACCTGCCGGAAGCCGGCCACCGCCTGTGGCCCCACCGCACGGAACACCCGCCGCAGGCGCCGCCGCCGCAACTGGTCCACCTCGGCCAGGATCGCCTGGCCAGCCTCGGTGATCCTGGCTGGACGCTGCCGTCGGTCGCTGTCGCCCTGGGCCAGCACCACCAGCCCCTTCGACTCCAGCTCGGTCAGCACGCGCGACAGGGTCTGCTTGCTGGCGGCGATCGTCCGCTTGAGATCCACCATCGCCACGCCCGGCCGCCTTGCCACCAGGCGAAGTACCAGGTCGTGGGTCGATCCGAGGCCCTTGCCGGCGAGCAGGTCGGCCACGTCGGCGGCGAACAGCCGCTGGGCCCGCTCGACCATGACGATCGCGTCGTCCAGGTCCTCGTCGCGAAGGAAAAGGGGGTTGCCGGTGCTCATGGTCCCATTGCCAAGTGCAGGTCGTCCCCTAGCATGTGGCGCCGTCCGTTGACATCCGGGGACATCGGGTGATAGCGCGCGGACCGTCTACGGGCCGCTCCTCTTGTCGTCCGTACCCTGGCCCGTCCCCACGAGGTTCGCCACCATGGCAGCGCTGATCCCCTACCACGACCGCGACGGCTGGATCTGGTACGATGGCGAGATGGTACCGTGGCGCGACGCCCAGCTCCACGTGCTGAGCCATGGGCTGCACTATGGAAGCTCGGTGTTCGAGGGCGAGCGCGCCTATGGCGGCAAGGTGTTCAAGCTGCGCGAGCATTCGCAACGCCTGATCGACAGCGGCCGCATCCTCGGATTCGAGCTGCCCTACAGCGTCGAGCAGCTGGACGAGGCGACGAACACCACGATCGCCAAGAACGGCCTGTCCGACTGCTATGTCCGTCCCGTGGCGTGGCGCGGCAGCGAGATGATGGGTGTGGCGGCGCAGGCGTCGAAGATCCACGTGGCGATCGCCGTGTGGGAGTGGGGTGCCTATTATTCGGACCTCAGGCTGACCCGCGCCATCTACGACCGGCCGGCGCCGAACACGGCACCCGTCCACGCCAAGGCCGCCGGCCTCTACATGATCTGCACGATCTGCAAGCATGCCGCCGAGGCCAAGGGCTTCGGCGATGCCCTGATGCTCGACTATCGCGGCTATGTCGCCGAGACGACCGGCGCCAACATCTTCCTGGGCATCGGCGGCAAGCTGCACACGCCGGTCGCCGACTGCATCCTGAACGGCATCACCCGGCGCACGGTGATCGATCTGGCCAAGGCCCGCGGCATCGAGGTGGTCGAGCGCCACATCATGCCGGCCGAGCTGGAGACCGCCCAGGAGATCTTCGTGACCGGCACCGCCGCGGAGATCACGCCGGTCCGCGCGATCGACGCCCTCACCTACCAGGTAGGCCCGATCACCAAGCAACTGCTGGACGACTTCCACGCCGCCACGCGCGGTGTCCAGAAGGTGGCAGCCTGATTCCGGCGGAGCAGAACGATACGGGTCCTGTGCGGGTCGCCGTCTTCTGCGGTTCCCGCCCGGGCCGCGATCCGGCCCATGCCGCGCTGGCGCGCACCTTGGGCGGCGCGATCGGCGGGCGGGGCTGGCGGCTGGTCTATGGCGGCGGCCATGTCGGCCTGATGGGCCTCGTGGCGCAGGCGACCCTCGAGAGCGGCGGCTCGGTGCATGGCATCATCACCAGCCATCTGGTTGGCCGCGAGGCCGCGGCTCCCGGCCTGAACCAGCTCGACGTCGTCGACACCATGTTCGAGCGCAAGCGCCGCCTGATCGACGGAAGCGACGGCTACATCGTCCTGCCCGGCGGCTTCGGCACGTTCGACGAGCTGCTGGATGCCCTCACGCTCAAGCAGCTGGACGAGCATAGCAAGCCCATCGTGCTCCTCGCTCCGGACCAGGCCTTCTGGACGCCCTGGCTTGCGCTGGCACGGCATGTGGTCGCCGAGGGCTTCGCCGATTCCTCGGCCCTGGAGCTGGCCGCCGTCGCGACGAGCGTGCAGGAAGCCCTCGACCTGCTGGCGTCGCGAAGCTGAGCCCTTTTTCTTGAGTGCGCTAACGTCCCGTTAAGGGGATGCAGGCATGATCGGCCTCGACGGATGACGAGGCTGGCGATGCAGGTGATCCCCTTGATCTCACGGCTCCTGCTCGGAGGCATGGTGCTGGCTGGCACGGCTATCCTCGTCGGGCTCCCCGGGGGCAGTTCATTGCCGTCGCCTGCCGAAGAGGTACGGCTGGCCGCCATGCCGGTCGCTCGCGCGGCTGGCCGCCTGCAGCACCATGATGAACGCACCGGCCGGCCGCCGCCCCAGGCAGCCCGGCCGGAATAAGCTGGACAATGGTACGGCCAGCGGACCGGGCACGACCGATCCGCTGGCACGGCTCTCAGGCGAGGTCGGTCGTCGGCTGGCTTCCCTGCGCGGCTGCGCTGGCGAGCCGCTGCCGGTAGAGCGTGACGAAGTCGATCGGGTCGATCATCAGCGGCGGGAACCCGCCATCGCGGGTCATGTCGGCGACGATGCGGCGCGCGAACGGGAACAGGAGGCGCGGGCATTCGATCATGAGCAACGGCTGCAGGCTGTCCGGCGGGATGTTCGCGATCTGGAACACGCCGGCATAGTCCAGCTCCAGCAGGAACGTGGTCTCCCCGGACGTCTTCGCCTCGACATGGAGGTCGAGCACCACCTCGTAATGGCCCTCGTTGCTGATCTGGGCAGCCCGCGTCTCGACGCGGATCTGGATCTCGGGGCGGGTCGTCGTCTGCAGGCCCACCGGGGCCTTCGGGTTCTCGAACGAGATGTCCTTGATGTACTGCAGGACGATCGAGAGCCGTGGCGCCGCCGCCTGAGCCGGCTCGGCCGCCTTGCCGTTCGCGTTGGTCTCTTCAGTCATGATCGACGGCACTCCATGAGGTGGCCGGGTCGGAAGCGTGCCCCTCGAAGGCCCGGCTTGGCTGCGCGCTGTCTAGCAGGTGCCTCGGCCGGTCGCGACGGCTGTTTCACGGGCTCGATCGAGATCGGCCGCGGTTCAACCGGCTGCCGGCACGACGTCCTCGAGCCCGGCATGCCCGCTCGCCGGGTCATAGCGGACGATGGCGCCGTTCTCGACCTCCAGGCCGGTCAATGCCCGCACGAAGCCCCAGTGCGAGACCACCAGGGTCCGCGCTTCGTCCGGCCATGCGGCGGCCTCCTGCCGGAAGCTCTCCGCCCGGGCTTCGATGCTGGCATGGCTTTCGACGACCTCGCCCCACCAGCAATCGTGCAGGTGATCGAACGCCAGGTCCGGCCACAGGCGCTGCAGGTCGGCCGGCACGCTGCCCTGGTCGCAGGAAAACGCGCAGCGCTCGCGCACCAGCGGATCGACCCGGATGCCGAGGCCCAGCCGTCCCGCGATGATGGCGGCCGTCTGGAGGCTGCGGCGGTAGGGACTGGCCACCACCGCCGCCAGTTCCCGTCCCGCCAGCCGCTCGGCCGCCGCCCATGCCTGCTCCACGCCAAGCTCGGTCAGCGACGGATCGGGGATCCCGGGATCGATTCGGGTCCGTCCATAGTGGAAGTTCCACTCGGACTGGGCATGGCGGATCAGGAGCATCGGCAGGTCCAGGGACTGGTCGGTCGGGTACAGGTGGTACGCTGGCGACGCGGCAGGGGTTCAGCGCCCGCCCATGCCGGAGATGCGGCGAGGCAACGGGGCAACCTAGCGGGTGTCCCGGTCCGACCATGGATTGTCATGGGGTTCACGCGGCGTCCGGTCGCGATCGGGCGGCAGCCGTGCCGGCGGCTCGTCCTGCGGGGACACGTCGCGGAACTCGCCCTCGATCACGACCGATCGCGTGCGCAGGTTGGCGGGGCGGGGAAGGAGGGAGGAAAGCAGCCGTCGGACCGGGGGGAGGAACAGCGCCAGTGCCACGACATCGCTGGCAAAACCCGGGACGATCAGGAGGATGCCGGCCGCCACCTGCCACCCGGCCGAGCGCAGCCGGTCGATGGTCGATCGCCCGCGAGGATCCTGGGCCAGGAGCGACGATACGACGCTCGTGCCGACATGCCGAAGCAGGAGGCTGCCGGCCAGGCCGGCCGCGATGAGCAGCCCCACGACGGCAAGCGCGCCGATGGCCTGCCCTACCTCGACGAGCAGGACGACCTCGAGCACGAACCATGCGAACGGAATCAGCGGAAGGAGTCGGATCGGCAAGTCAGGCGCTTTGTCTTCGGCAATCGCGACATATATGATGGAAGGAACCGGGTCCATCTTCCATGGTGCAACCGCAACCGTGGCGTCATTCATCCGGTTCGGACGGACGTCGGGACTCTTCCCGCCGGCCCGGCCCGGGCCGATGTTCCACCCCCGCCACTGGCGACGAACAGGTAACATGTCCGACGGTTTCGCTTACATCGACATCCTCTTCTTCGCCATGGTGGCGGCGTTCATCGCCTATCGTCTGCGCAGCGTGCTGGGCCGTCGGACCGGGCTGGAACGCAACCCGTTGGAGCGGCGGGAGGCCGAGGCGCGCGCGCGGGGTGCCGAGGTCAAGCCGGATGCGGACAATGTGGTGAACCTGCCTGACCGTGGCCGCCGGATGCCGGACCCCGTGGCGGTCGATGCCGCCCCGCCGGAATTGCCCGGCGCCAATGTCGCGCCGACGGCCTCGGCAGGCCTGGCGGCTATCCAGGCGGCCGATCGCAGCTTCGACCTTGCCGGCTTCGTGCCGGGCGCCACGTCGGCCTTCGGCATGATCGTCGACGCCTTCGCCAAGGGGGACGTGCAGACCCTGCGTCCCCTGCTGGCTGACCAGGTGTTCCGCAACTTCAAGGCCGCGATCGACCAGCGCGAGGCAGCCGGCGAGCAGCTCGTGACCGAGATCATGGCCGAGCCCTCGGCCGAGATCGTGGATGCCGCCCTGGTCGGGCGGAACGCCCGCATCACGCTGCGCTTCATGAGCCGGCAGATCAACGTGACCCGCGACGCCGCCGGCCGCGTGATCGGCGGGGATCCGGCCAGGCCCGAAGAGGTCGTGGACCTCTGGACCTTCGAGCGCGACGTGCGCTCGCGCGATCCCAACTGGCTGCTCACCGAGACCGCCACGCCGCCGGAGTGAGGGGCGTGCGGGTGAACGGGATGGGCCGCCTGCGGGTCGGGCTGGCCGTGATCGGATTGTTCGGCCTCCTGTCCTGTGCGCCCGAGCGCGCGCCGGAAATCGACCGCGGCATGGCGCTGGAGCCGGTCGCCTTTGCCGATCTGGCGGATTGGCCAGGCACGGCCCCCTCGGCCGGCCTGAAGGCGTTCGTCGCCGGATGCGGGCGGATCGAGAAGGCCGACCCGAGCGCCCAGTTCGGCGGCAAGTCGTTCGCAGGGATCATTGCCGCCTGGCAGGATGCCTGCAGCGTGGCCCGCTCGACGCCGCCGGGCGACGATGCGGCAGCCCGCCTGTTCTTCGAGGAGAATTTTCGGCCTTTTGCGATCACGCAGGACGGCGAGCCGGATGGCCTGATCACCGGCTATTACGAGCCGCTCCTGAACGGGTCGCCGACGCCTACCGCGCGCTTCCGCGTGCCCCTGCATGCCCGGCCGGTCGATCTGGTCTCGGTCGATCTCGGCGAATTCTCGCCCGACCTGCAGGGCCGGCGCATCGCAGGCAAGGTCGTCGACGGCAAGCTGACGCTCTATCCCGATCGGGCGGCGATCGATTCGGGCGTGCTCGCCAGCCAGCAACTGGAATTGCTCTGGGTCGACGACCCGGTCGCCAAGTTCTTCCTGCAGATTCAGGGTTCGGGACGCGTCCGCCTGCCGGACGGCAGCGTCCAGCGGGTCGGCTATGCCGACCAGAACGGCCGGCTCTACCGCCCGATCGGGCGCGATCTGGTGCAGGCGGGCGAGATCAGCCAGGACCAGATTTCCCTGCAGACGATCCGCGCCTGGTTGGAAGCCCATCCCGAGCGCGCCGACGAACTCATGTGGAAGAACCCGTCCTACGTGTTCTTCCGCACGCTGCCGGACTTGGCCGACGACCAGGGTGCACCGGGTGCGCTTGGAATCCCGCTCACGGCCGGCCACTCGCTCGCCGTCGACCGGTCCTTCTGGCCGCTGGGAGCGCCGATGTGGCTGGACACCAGCTATCCGCCGGAGGTCGGCGGCGCGCCGCTGCGCACCGTGGCGGTGGCCCAGGACACGGGTGGTGCCATCAAGGGCGCGGTGCGTGCCGACCTGTTCGTGGGCGTGGGCCCGCCGGCCGAGCGGATCGCCGGGCCGATGAAGAGCGGAGGCCGCCTCTGGATCCTCTTGCCGAACGGGATCCAGCCCGTCGGCTGACCCTCGGCCTTGTCCCGCTCCGTACCGGACGTTTGTTTCCCCGCCGGCTGAAAACGCTCTAAGGTCCGCGCCATGAGTTCCGCCGAATCGTCATCGCCAGCCCGGCCGCGGGTCGGCCTGTTCGTTACTTGCCTGGTCGACCTGTTCCGGCCTTCCGTGGGGTTTGCGTCGGTCAAGCTCCTCGAAGATGCCGGCTGCATCGTCGAGGTGCCGGACGCGCAGACCTGCTGTGGCCAGCCGGCCTTCAACTCCGGCGACCGTGCCACCACTGAGGCGCTGGTCCGCGGGCTTCTCGACGCGTTCGAGGGCTACGACTACGTCGTCGCACCTTCGGGCTCCTGTGCCGGGATGCTGCGCGCCCATGTGCCCGACCTGTTCGAGAACGACCCGGCCACCGCCGCGCGTGCCAGGGAATTTGCCGGGCGCTGCCACGAGCTGGTGAGCTTCCTGGTCGATGTGATGCGGGTGGACAAGGTCACGGCCAGCCTGGAGCGGACCGCCACCTACCACGACAGCTGCTCGGGCCTGCGCGAACTGAAGGTGAAGCGCCAGCCGCGCCGGCTCCTGGCGGGCGTGGAGAAGCTGACGCTCGTCGAGATGGCCGAGCCGGAGGTGTGCTGCGGCTTCGGCGGGACGTTCTGCGTCAAGTACCCGCAGGTCTCCACCAGGATGGTCGAGAACAAGGTGCAGGACGCCGCCGCCACCGGTGCGGAACTGCTGCTGGCGGGCGACCTGGGCTGCCTGATGAACATGGCGGGCAAGCTCGAGCGGCAGGGCAGTCCCATCGAGGTCCGGCATGTCGCCGAGGTCCTTGCAGGCGACCTGAGCGCGCCGCCCATCGGCCGCCCGGCCGGCACCTGATCATCTGGAGTCCAGTCACGTGCAGCCCACCAGCCTCGCCTTCCAGGCCAAAGCCACCGGCGCCCTGGCCGACGCAAACCTGCAAAAGGCGCTCGGCGGCATCAAGACCGGCTGGCAGCGCGGCCGGATCCTGGCGGCCGAGCGTCTCCCTGAGTTCGAGCAGCTGCGCGACCAGGCGCGCGACATCAAGAACCACGCACTTGAGCATCTGGACTTCTATCTTGAGGCGTTCGAGGCGCGGGTGCTCGATGCCGGCGGCCATGTCCACTGGGCACGCGATGCCGCCGAGGCCCGTGCCATCATCCAGGGCATCTGCCAGGACGTGAACGCCAGGACAGTCACCAAGTCCAAGTCGATGATCGCCGAGGAGATCGGCCTCAACGACCATCTGGAGGCGGCCGGCATCACGCCCGTCGAGACCGATCTCGGCGAGTACATCATCCAGCTGCGCAAGGAGCCGCCCTCGCATCTGGTGGGGCCCGCCGTCCACCTGACCAAGGACCAGGTGGCCGATCTCTTCGCCGAGACGCACCACCTGCCGCGCACGGACGACCCCGCCGAGCTGGTGGGTCAGGCTCGCACCGTGCTGCGCCAGAAATACCTGGCGGCCGATGTCGGCATCACCGGCGCCAACTTCCTGATCGCCGAGACCGGCTCGGCCATCACCGTCACCAACGAGGGCAATGCCGAGCTGACCCAGGGCCTGCCACGTGTCCATGTGGTCATCGCCAGCCTGGAGAAGGTGATCCCGTCCATGGAGGACGCGTTCACCCTTTTGCGCGTGCTGGCCCGCTCGGCGACCGGCCAGGAGTTCTCGACCTACACGACAGTGATGACCGGTCCGAAGCGGCCGGACGACCATGACGGTCCCGAGCAGTTCCATGTCGTGCTGCTCGACAATGGCCGCACCAGGATGATCGGGTCGAAGTTCCAGGACATGCTGCGCTGCATCCGCTGCGGCGCCTGCATGAACAACTGCCCGGTCTATCTGGCGGCCGGCGGCCATGCCTATGGCTGGGTCTATGTCGGGCCGATGGGCTCGGTGCTGACGCCGCAGTTCGTGGGCATCGACCAGGCCCACACCCTGCCGAACGCGTCGACCTTCTGCGGACGCTGCGAGGAGGTTTGCCCGGTCCGGATCCCCCTGCCCAACCTGATGCGCCATTGGCGTGACGAGCAGTTCAAGCGCCAGCTGGTGCCGGCCACCTATCGCTACGGGCTGAACGTCTGGGGTTTCGTCGCCAAGCGGCCGGCCCTGTACCGGATGGCCACGCGGATCGCGATGGGCCTGCTGGGTGCTGTGGGCAAAAAGCGCGGCAAGTTCGCCTCCCTGCCGCTCGCCAAGGGCTGGACCGCCAGCCGCGACCTGCCGGCACCGCAGGGCGGGACCTTCATGCAGCAATGGAAGCAGCGCCAGGGGACCCGGCATTGACCGCCAGCAGCCGCGGCCGTGACGCGATCCTGGGACGGCTTCGCGAGATCTACGACCGCACGCCCGAGCGTGAGGCGGAGGCGATCGCCGCGGTCGAGCAGCGCGTCTTCCACCCCACCCCCAACCTCATTCCCGCCCGGGGCCAGCTCGACCTTGAAGGACGGATCGAGCTGTTCACGACGATGGCGCGCAACGTCCAGGCCGAGGTGGAGCGCCTGCCGACGCTGGGCGACGTGCCGGGTGCCGTGGCCTCGTTCCTGCGTCGCCACAACCTGCCGCAGAAGATCGTGGCGGTGCCGGACCCGCTCCTGCGGCGTGCCGGCTTCGAGCGGCAGCCGCTGCTCCGCGTCCGGTTCGGCGATCCGGAGGAAACCGACGCGGTCGGGCTGACCCTGGCCTTTGCCGGCGTCGCCGAGACCGGCACGCTGATGCTGTGCTCCTCGCCCGAGCGTCCCACGCTCATGGCGTTCCTGCCGGAGAACAGCCTGATCGTCCTGCCGACCGCGGAGATCCACGGCGCCTACGAGCAGGCCTGGCAGAGGCTGCGGGCAACGTTCGGCAGCCCGCCCCGCTCGGTGAACTTCGTGACCGGGCCGTCCCGGACCGGCGACATCGCCCAGAAGCTGGAACTGGGCGCGCATGGCCCCAGGCGGCTGCAGGTGCTGCTGGTCGACGACCTCGGCCCGGCCTGATCCGGAACGATGCGCCGACCCCGCCTGCCTTCTGCCGACGAGGCGGCGCTCTGGCGCAACCATGTGCGCGACGTGCTGCCGCTGGAGCGCGATCCTGCCCTGACGGCTCTGCCGGTTCCGGCTGCACCGCCCGCCGCCGTCACGAGTCCCGGTCCGCCGGTCGAGGCAAAGAAGCAGGCGAAAAAGACACCGGCGAAGCAGGATCCATCGGCCAGCAAGCCCACCCCGACGGTGACGGTCAGCCCCAGGCCGGTGCCACTCCCTGCCGTCACCAGGCGCGCTACCCGGCGGGCCGACCGCACAGGCCCCGTCGACATCGACCGGCGCTCTTGGCAGCGGCTGCATCGCGGCGAGATGGTGATCGAATCGCGCCTCGACCTGCATGGCCTCACGCAGATCGCGGCCTATGACCGGCTCGTGGCCTTCATCGACCACGCCTGGCGCGTGGGCTCGCGCTGCGTGCTGGTCATCACTGGCCGCGGGACCGCCGATGTCGGCATCCTCCGGACGATGACGCCGCGCTGGCTGGACGAGATCCCCATGCGCGACAAGGTCCTGGCCTATTCGCAGGCCAAGACCCACCACGGCGGCGCAGGTGCGCTTTATGTGCTGATCCGGCGCAGGCGCCTCGACTAGGCGCCGGCCGAACGCCCGCTTCTCAGTACAGGGCGCAGGCGCAGAACACGCGGGCGCCGGGCAGTTTCGACATCAGTTCCTTGGCCTCGGCAATCGTCGAGACGATCATCTCGCCGCTCGTATGCACCACACGAAATTTCTGCTCGTCATGCTCGCGCTGGCCGGCCGCCAATGGGGCCGGCTGACTAGCCGCATCTTCATTCGCTTCCTGAACAACCACCTGCCTGACTCCGTGAATCATCAGTCAACGACAAAATATGCTTCCGAACGAACAATGCAAGCATTGGCCGAATGCGCTCATACCCGGCAGCTCAAGTTGTCACAGAAATGTGACAGCTAGTTCATGGTAAAAGAATAGCGTTGCTGACTTCATCCTGATGAATGAGTTCTTCAACGGTTCATTTAACTCTTTCTTCAGCATCATCAACGCAAGCGACACCCCTGCAGCCGGGACAGGACGCAGTGCCGGCCAGGCCGGGAGCCATTTTCTATCGCTCGTCTGCGCGCGATCGCGAAGGCCGGCAAGCGGCAAGCCTGCGGACTGGCCCGCCGGCTTCCCGTTCCATGTCGGCCATGGAACAGCCCGGTCGCCGGTGCTACCGCCTTCCCGGACAAGCACGAATGGCCGGGGAGGCAGGAGATGGAGCGCACGTTGGACGGCAGGATCGCGATCATCACGGGCGGCACGCAGGGCCTGGGAGAGACCACCGCGCGGCTCTTCGCCGAACGGGGAGCGGCGGGCCTGGTCCTGTCCGGCCGCAACAGGGAGCGGGGCGAGGCGGTTGCGAAGGATCTCAGTGCGGGAGGCTGCCGCACGGTGTTCGTGGCAGGCGATCTGGGCGACCTGGACGCGGTGCGGCAGGTGACGGCCGCGGCCGACTCCACCTTCGGCAAGCTCCATGCGCTGG